>JAYTVY010000357.1:0-2275 GCA_043743755.1 Bryobacterales bacterium
AGACCGCCAGCATGATGTTCGCCGGGAAATAGTAGCGCTTGTAAAACGCCACCAGATCCCGGCGCTGGATGTTGTCGATATCCGCGTATTCCACGTTCCATCCGTACGGCGTGTTCCGGCCGTACAGCAGGCTGGCGAACTCGCGCTCCATGATGCCGCCTGGATCGTCATTCCGGCGTGAAATGCCGCTGCGCACTTGCGTCTTGGCCAGCTGGAGCTTCTCCTCGCGGAACTCGGGCGCGGTGAGCAGATCCTTGAAAAGCGCCAGCACCTGATCCGTGTTTTCCTTCAAAGCCGAAAACGAAACGTTGCCGCTGCTTTCGCCAATCCCGCTCTCGATGGACGCCGCGACGTTCTCCAGATCCACGTCGATCTGGTCCCCGGTCTTCGATTTGGTCCCGCCCGCCCGCAGCACGTCTCCCGTGATTCCGGCCAGACCCTTCTTGTCGGACGGATCGAACAGGTTGCCGGTGCGAATGAGCGCGAATCCGCTCACCACCGGAAGCTCGTGATCCTCCAGCAGGAACACCTTCATCCCGTTCGGCAGTGTAACTTCCGCCGGCTTAGGGGGATTCAGCGGAGGCAGCGGAGCATACTTGAGGTTCTTATAAGACGGCAGCACAACCGGCGGCCGCACTTGCGTCTGCGCGCAGGCGATGCCCGCGAAAATCGTGAATGCGAGTGCGGTTTTCACTTGCCCGCCTCCTGCGCCGCGGCTGCGGGGGCGGTGGTGAATACCACGGTTCGCGTTTCCGGAACCAGATACCGCCGCGCCACTCTCCGCACGTCCTCCGCCGTCACTTTGTCTATTTCGTCAATCGCCGTGAACATCTTCCGCCAGTCCCCGTACGCCACGTGGAATGAAGTCAGCTCGCTGGCCAGACCCGAATTGCTGTCCAGCTTATGGATCAGCTCCGCGCGCACTTTAGTCTTCACGCGCTTGAGCGTTTCGGCATCCACCGTATCCTTTTTCAGCCGATCGATGGCCTCATAGCAGGCCTTCTCGTTCTCATCCAGAGTGTGTCCCAGATTCGGGACCACGAAGAACAAAAACAGATTCGGATACTTGCCTCCGGGGAACGTCGGCTGCGCGAACGCGGCCAGGGAAATCTTCTTGTCGCGCACAAGCTCCTTGTACAGCAGGCCGGTGCGGCCGCCGGCCAGAATGTCACCGAGGACATCAAACACCGGGTCGTCCTTGTCGAGCTGATTCGGCCGCTTGTAGGCGATGGCCAGCAGCGGCTGCGACGGCGACTCCACGGCTACGCGCCTCTCGCCTTCCTGCGGCGGCTCTACCGTTCGCGGACCGCTGGGCAGCGGACCCGCGGGCAGAATCGAAAAATACTTCGCGGCCAGCCGCCTGCATTCTTGCGGATCCACATCGCCCGCGATTCCGATGGTGATGTTGGCCGGCACATAGTGCGTCTTGTAGAAGCGCACCGCTTCGGGCAGCCGGAAATTCTCGATGTCGCTGGCCCAGCCGCCGGGCATGTTGTGATACGGATGCGCCGCGAAGGATGCCGCCAGCAGCGCCTCCACCAGCTTCCCTTGCGGGCTGGATTCCACGCGCATGCGCCGCTCCTCGCGCACCACATCGCGCTCCTTGTAGAACTCGCGGAATACCGGATCGTAGAAGCGCTGCGATTCCAGCAGGAACCACAGCTCCAGCCGATTCTTCGGGAAATTGTAGAAGTAATTCGTCGAGTCCTCGCCGGTTCCCGCGTTCAATCCCACGCCGCCGTTCTCTTCGATGACGGTGGTGTAGGCATTCGGAACCACGAAACTGTTGGCCTTCTCCATGGCCGCCTTCAGATCTTTATCCAGGGCTTCCAGTTTCTTCGGATCGGCATGCACGCCCTTGTTGCGCTCGGCGTCGTGGAGGTCGTAAATGCGCTCCACTTCGGCCATGGCCCGCTTCTCGGCTGGATAATTCGAGCTCCCGATGGTTTCAGTGCCTTTGAAGGCCATGTGCTCGAACATGTGGGCGATGCCGGTTTCGCCGCTGGGGTCGTCCACCGACCCGGCATTGACGTAGGAATTGAATGACACAACCGGCGCCTGATGACGCTCCAGGACGATAAAATGCAGACCGTTGGGAAGGGTGAACTCGGTGACGCGTTTTTCGAATTCCTTGAGCGACTGGGCGGCAATGGGGAGAAGAGAACACAGCAGGATTGCGGTGATTCGGACGGATCGAAGCATTCGAGATTGCACTCCGGGGAAAGGGATCGTTCGATACCTATTGTAGCGTGGAGGCGTCGAGGCACGGCGGGGC
>JAYTVY010000358.1:0-4386 GCA_043743755.1 Bryobacterales bacterium
GGAAAACCATGCTCCATGGTCAGCGGCTTCCCGTTCATTTCGTACGCCAGCAGCGTATCCGGATGCATCGCCTTGCCCACGGGAACGCTGCGCTGGAAATCGGGCATGGTTCCCAGCGGCACATCCGCGCCGTCGCAAACCAGCTCCTTCGCGCCATTCTTTAAGCCGGCTTTCTTCAGCACGTCACTCAGGCGCACTCCGGCCCAGCGCCCGTTCCCCACTGCGCCGTGGGCCCATTGCGCTCCGGGCATGCGCGGCTGATAGAAGCTGCGGCCGTTGCCGGCGCACTCCAGCACGCTCACCATCTCGATGCGCGGCATTTTCTTGAGTTCGTCCAGCGTCAGCGTTAGCGGCTGTTCCACTTGCCCGTCCACTTGAAGGTTCCACTGCGCCAGATCGACGCTCGGCGTATAGGCGTGCGTGCGGATGAAGAACTGATCCACCGGCGTGATCCACGGCGTGAAGCCCTCCAGCGGCATTTCCAGATCCTGCGGCTTCGGGGACCGGACAATCATTTCGCCGCGCGATAATACGCCCGCGGCTGCGGCGAGAAACAAGTTGCGTCTGGTTAGAGTCATTGGAAGCTCACATTCTTGCTGACGAATTCCGTGTCGTGAAGTTGAACGTCGAACTCGAGCGGAACGCCCTCCCGCGTCACCCGCACGCGATACGATCCGGGCGCGACGTTAAAAGTGGCCGGAGTGCGCTGGCTCTGCTCCTCGCCATTCAAGAACACGGCCGCGCCGGCCGGATTCGACGTGATACTGAGCGTCGCCCGCATAGGCGTTAGTTGCAGAAAAATATCGGAGTCCTGAGGCACGTTGAAGATCCGCGGATAGGGCCGGTATCCCGCGCGGCTCACATCCAGCACATGCCGTCCCGCTGCCAGTTTCAGCGTGCATGGCGTTCGGCAGCCGCGGGCGGAATCGTTGTCGATGGCGACTTGCGCCCCCGGCGGGTCCGTGAGGAACTGCACGCTGCGATCTCCGGACGCGATTGGGGCTGACTCGTCCTTCTTCGCCGGAACGCTCCTGCCCTCCGCGGGCGGCTTGACGGATGTGGACACGGGACTCGGTTTCGCCGCCTTTGCATCCGGTGGTGAAGCGGCCGGGCCCGCGGCCGCGGTCTGCGCGCTTGGCTCCACCGTTCGATTAAACACCAGACTGTTCAAGGCCAGCAGCAGCAAACCCACTACGCCGATGCCCACCAGCACCCACACCATGCTCTTCAGCAACGGGTGCGCGGGAGCTTCTTCCTCGCGCCGCGGATCGCGCGCGGCCGGCATCCCGGCGGCGAGATTCGGCGCCGGGGCCGGCGGCGATGTCGCGCCCGCCAGCGTGGGCATGCTCTGGCTGGCTCCCCGCGCCATTGGCGCCCAGCCCGGCGTGGCGCTCAGCGCCTCCGTGAGCTCAGCGGCAAACCCCGCGCAGCTCTCATAGCGTTCAGCCGGTTCCTTCGCCAGCGCCTTGCGCAGCGCCGTCTCCGCGCCCGGCCCCAGACTTGGATTCAAGCGCTGCGGCGACACCGGATCCTCGCGCACAATCTTGTACAGCAGCGTCGGAAGATAATCGGCCGCGAACGGTTTCTCGCCGGTCAGAATCTCATACGCGATCACCGCCAGCGAGAACTGGTCCGCACGGCCATCCACGTTGTGACCCTGCACCTGCTCCGGCGACATATAGTTGGGCGTGCCCAGCATGGTTCCCGCGTGTGTCATCTGCTGCGAGACAATCTTGGCCACGCCGAAATCGGTGATCTTGGCATGCTGGCCTTCGTGAACCATGATGTTGGCCGGTTTGATATCGCGATGCACGATGCCTTTGCCGTGCGCGTAATCCAGTGCGCCCGCGGTCTGCCGTAACAGATCCAGCAGCAGCTCTTTGTCCGCCGGGCGCGGCGCGGTCAGCAGTTGTTCCAGCGGCGGCCCCGCGACAAACTCCATGAAGATGTACGCCAACCCGTGCTCTTCGGCGATGTCGTAGATAGTGACGATATTCGGATGCGAGAGAATGCCCGCCGACTGCGCCTCCCGGAACAGCCGCTCGCGCATGCGCTCCCGCTCGCTGGGGTCGGCGACATCCAACAGCCGGATCGCCTTCACGGCAATCTCGCGCCCAATCGCCGGGTCCTGGGCGCGATAAACCACCCCCATCGCTCCCCGCCCCACTTCGCCGAGGATTTGATACCGCCCAATGTGTTCCACGGCTGGTCCTGCCATTTTATCAAGTACGGAGCTTGTAGAATAGTTCGCGTATGCGCTTTGAATGCCAGCCCGGTTGCACCAACTGTTGCCGCCAGCAGGGCTTCGTCCATCTCACCGATGGCGACGTCAACCGCATCGCGCCCTTCCTGGGCATGTCGGTCCGCGCATTTCGTCGGCGCTACGTTTATCGCACCACCAACCGTCAGCGCCTGCGCGTGCCGCGCGGTTCCACCTGTCATTTCCTCACCGATGGCGGATGTTCCATTCACGCCGTGAAGCCCGCGCAATGCCGCCTCTTCCCTTATTGGCCCGAGTTCCTGGATGACCGCGCTGAACTGCGCAAGATCGCCGAATGGTGCCCCGGAATCGGCAAGGGAGATCTCATACAGATCGGCGCCGCCCGCCAAATCGCGCAGGAGATGCGCGACGCCTATCCGAAGCTGTATCCCAGCCAGGTTATTTGAGCCCGGCGCTTGCGAGCATCGCCAGAAACTGCCGGCGCGTCCGCATGTCGATCGCCGTGGCCACCAGCTTCCCGTCGCGGTTATATACAAAGCTCTTCGGAATCCCTTCCACGCCGAAGAGTTTGCTTACCGCGCGATCCGTGTCCAGCAGGATTGGATAAGACACGCCGTGCTCTTTGAGGAACGGCGTCACTTTGCCGGTCTCTTCATCCGAGATGGCCAGCACCACCAGGCCCTGCTCCCGAAATCGAGAATACAGCGAATCCAAATCCGGCATTTCCTTGCGGCAGGGCGGGCACCACGTCGCCCAGAAATTCACCAGCACCACCTGGCCGCGAAGGCCGCTCAGCTTCCATGCTTTCCCGTTCAAATCCCGCAGCGTGAAGTCGGCCGAGGCGCGCCGCCGGTCTTCGTCCGCCAGTTTGGCCATCGCGGCCGCGAACGGCGCGGCATCCAGTGAAACCGGAACGTGTTCATAATACGCCAGCTGGGCGAGCGTCACGTAGGCCTGGGCGGGCCCGTCTTTCTGGTCCTGCGCCGGCTGCTCGCGAAGGGCCGCCGCCAGCGTGGCAGCCACTTCCCGCAGCGTGGTCTGCCCGAAGTCTCCTTCGGTGGACAAGTTCGCCAGTCCCTCCGCCAGCCGAAGCTTGTTCGGCGACAAACGAAGCCCCCTTATCGCGAGCGCTAGCTCTTGCGTGACGCCGCCCCGGGCCTCATCCGGCACCTTGCGCAGACCCCGCAGTTTATCCACGATGGGCTGCTCGTCGGCGCTCCAGGTTGGCTTCACCTGCGCCAGCGCCGCCAGCAGAACGACGGTGAAAAGAACGGCGCCTCTCATTTTTTCATCCGCGCCGCGGTAGAGGGCGGCACGATGCCGTTGTACCTCAAGTAGTTCACCAGATTCCCGTAAATCTCATTGTTGTGTACAATCACGTGCAGAAAAGCGTAGCTCAACTGCGGCGTCGAAATCACCTTTTGATCGTCGACGCCCTCCAGCGCCTTGGCGCAATATCCCAGCGAATCCTTCAACGCTTCCGTTACCGGCTCTTTCGAAAGGAAAGTGAGCGGTCCCTTTCCAGCTGCCGGAACCGGTTCCCCTTTTAGCGCCGCGCAGTCGCTGTAATTCCGTTCCGTGGAGTGGTTGAGCCACTCGGCGAATGTCATTTGAGCGTCCGTCAGCCGGAATCCATATTTCTCGGCGGGCATCGCATCGGCGGCCCCTTCCAGATTTCGGCGCACGCCGTTGAAGTAGCGTTGAATCGCGGTGGACGTCAGGTTGTTCTGCGCCTCCACCACCCCGCATCCCACGCAGAAGCACAGAATAGCTATGGCTCGCATCTTCCCTCCATGCGGTAATACTACAACGCCCCGAACCATGCGAGTTACAAACATGCGAGTTACAATGAAGGTCACTCCCCTCCTCATGGCAATCCAGACTTTATTCGGCGCCGTCCCGCAAGAACCGAATCTCCTCGACCGCCTGAAAGCCGGCATCCAGAAAACTCGTTCGGGCTTGATGGATCGCCTGGAAGACGTCATCGCCGGCCGCAAGGAGATCGACGCCGAAATCCTCGACGAGCTGGAATACGCGTTAATCACCGCCGACATCGGAGTGAAGACCACCGAAGAGATCCTCGAGACCATCCGCCAGCGTGTCGACCGCAACCAAATGGCGGATGCCCAGCAAGTCCGCCTGCTCATTCGCGAGCATCTGCTCGA
>JAYTVY010000359.1:0-3171 GCA_043743755.1 Bryobacterales bacterium
ATCCTCAACGGCACCTGCAATTACATCCTCACCGAAATGGAACGCCGCGGCGCGAGTTTCGATCAAGTGCTGGAGGAAGCCGTGCGCGCGGGCTACGCCGAGGCCGATCCTTCAGACGATGTGGATGGCTACGACGCCCGCTCCAAGCTCGCCATCCTTTCCGCGCTCGCATTTGGTGAACGGATCACGCCCGGCGACATTTACACCGAAGGCATCCGTCGCATCCAAGCCGTCGATTTTGAATACGCCCACCGGCTCAATCACACCATCCGGCTGATTGCTTCGGCGCGCCAGACCAAAGCGGGGCTGATCCTCGCCGTGCGGCCGGCTTTGATTCCGAATTCCACCATCCTGGCCGGCGTGCGCGGCGCTTACAACGCTGTCTGGGTGCGCGGGCGCTATGGCGAGGATACGTTTTATTACGGCCGGGGCGCCGGTCCACTGCCTACGGGCGTCGCCGTCGTAAGCGACTTGATGCGGGTCGCGCGCGAGATCCGCTCCGGCAGCCCCGAGCGCGTCTCGCCCTTCGCCCATGAGCGGCTCGGCGAGTACCAGCCCATTGCCGTTACCGAGCAGCGCTCGGCTTACTATCTGCGGTTCCGCGTCGAGGACCGCCCCGGCATCATCGCCCATTTGGCGGCCGTGCTGGCAGCTAAACACATTAGTATTGACGCGATTTTGCAGCTGCCCATTGAGAACTGGCGCGATCTGCCGTTCGTCATTACCGTGGAGCCAACCTCGGAACTCGCCGTCCGTGAAGCCGTCGCCGAGATTTCGCACCACGATTACCTGCTGGAGCCGCCCCTGGCTCTGCCCATGGAGAAATCCCTGTGAAACGTTTCACTGTATTCGTGCTTTTTTGCGCCTGCGCCGCGTGGGCGCAAGTGGCCGCCAATGCTAACAAGGGTTACCAGACCAAGGAGGCTCGCGATACCATCGCCAAGCGGCTGAGCGATGCTCATCGCGACCAGGCGCAGCACCCTCGTGAGCTGGTGGAAGCCATGGCGCTACGGCCCGGATCCACCGTGGCCGACGTCGGTACCGGCACCGGCTACATGCTGCCGTATTTGAGCAAAGCGGTAGGCGCAACAGGCCACGTTATCGCCGAAGATATTTTCGCCGATTTTCTCGATCGCGCCCGCATGACCGTCCGCACCCAGAGCCTCGCGAACGTTCGCTTCATCGAAGGCACGGACCAGGACCCCAAGCTCCCCGGCGAATCCATCGACGCCATCCTGGTGCTGGACGCCTACCACCACTTCGACTATCCCGAAACCATGCTGGGACATCTCCGCGACAGTCTCTTCAAGAACGGCCGGCTGTTCATCGTGGACTATTACAAGCGCCCCACTGCCATGCCCGGCGGCGACGCCGTCCAGCACATTCGCCTGGATGAAGAAGACGTCGCCCGCGAAATAGAGGCCAATGGATTCCACTTGGTGTCCCAGCGCGAAATCAACCCCGGAAGCCAGTACATGCTGACCTTCGAAAAGCGCTGAATTACGCCGTGACACCCCAGCCCCAGGCCTCCCGGTCGCGCGCCATTCTGGAAGCCGCGCTCAAACGCCGCCAGAGCGAACGGATCGCCTTCATCGACGGCGCCTGCGCCGGCAATGAACCATTGCGCGCCGAAGTAATCTCCCTCCTCGATTCACCCGATCTTCCCGCCTTCGTTCCTCCACCTCCTGTCGACCAGGAAGACGATGCCCCCACCCGTATCGCCGCTCCCCGCTCCCAGACTCCCGCATGGCGTCCCGGCCAGCCCATGGAAGGCCGCCGCATCGGCCCCTATCAGCTTTCGCACAGCCTCGGGAAAGGCGGCATGGGCAGCGTCTATGCGGCTTCCCGAGCCGACCAGGAATACAAAAAGATCGTCGCCATCAAGCTGGTTACTTCAGGCCTGGACAGTGAGGAAATGCTGCGGCGTTTCCGCAATGAGCGCCAGGTGCTGGCCGGTCTCGATCACCCCTGCATCGCCCGCCTCCTCGATGGCGGCAGCACCGACGACGGGCTTCCCTACCTGGTAATGGAATTCGTCGAGGGCCTTCCCATTGACCGTTATTGCGAAACCCATCGTCTCTCGCTCACAGATCGGCTCAAGCTCTTTCAAAAGGTCTGCTCCGCCGTTCAATACGCGCACCAGAATCTGGTAGTGCATCGCGACATCAAGCCCGGCAACATTCTCGTGGGAAACAATGGCGAACCCAAGCTGCTGGATTTCGGAATCGCAAAACTCATGACCGCCGAATTCTCCGTCGAGGAAATTGAGTTGAACCGCGGCGAAGCGCAACCCATGACCCTGCGCTACGCCAGCCCCGAACAGGTGCGCGGCGAGCCCATCACCACCGAAAGCGACATCTATTCGCTGGGCGTCCTGCTGTACGAACTGCTGGCCGGTGAACACCCCTTCCAAAGCGCGCTCACCAGTCGAGCTTCCATCGAGAAGGCCATTCTGACCCAGGCGCCGGAGAAACCCAGCATGGTGGTTTTGCGCCGCGCCGAAAATGAATCCGCCCCGAAACTGAAACACGCCGGCAAGAAACTCGCGCGGCGGTTGACCGCCGACATCGACCCCATCCTGATCACCGCCCTGGTGAAGCAGCCCCGCGGCCGCTACCCGTCCGCCGAGAGCTTCTCCCTCGATATCACCCGCTACCTGAACGGATTTCCCGTCAGCCCGCGCCGGGACGAGTTCAAATATCGAGCGCGAAAATTCATCCACCGGCATGCCATTAGCGTGGTAGCCGCCGCGCTCCTGGCCGTCGCGCTGGTGGTCGGCAGCGTTGTCACGTGGCAGTCCGCGCAAACCGCCCGGGCGGAGCGCGCCAAGGCCCAAGGCCGGTTTGAGGATGTCCGCAAGCTCGCCCGCTTCGTGCTCTTTGATTTCGACGACAAAATCAAAGCCGGACCTACGGCCGCGCGCAAGGTGGTGGTGACGGAGGCGCTTAAGTATCTCGACGGGCTCGCCAAGGACACCAGCGGCGATGCCTCACTCGGCCGCGAGCTGATCGAGGGTTATCTGAAGGTGGGCGATCTCCTGGGGAATCCCAACGGACCCAACCTTGGCGACTCCACCGGCGCCAGGCAGAGTTACAGCAAGGCGCTCCAACTGGCTGAAGCGCTGCGCGCCAAATATCCTCGCGATGCGCAGCTGCATCAGGCGCTGGCGCA
>JAYTVY010000360.1:0-5198 GCA_043743755.1 Bryobacterales bacterium
ATCGATTCGCCCAGTTACACGCTGAATCATGAAGAGGTCCACAAAGCCTTCGAGGAAGGCATCCGCTTCGCTGAGCGCATGACGCCCGAAGAAGTGGAGGTGGACCGCTACGGCCATGCCGCGGCCCTGCGGCTTTCCGCTTCCGGTGAATCTGTCACGCTGCCGGCTCGAACCATTCTGGTGGCTGCGGGTACGCAGCCGAACACGGTCCTCGGCCGCGAAGATCCGGCCAACGTCACACTCGACGGCCGCTACTTCCAGGCAGTGGATGACGACGGCCATCCGGTGAAGCCCGAAAAGCTCGCCAAGCCCGCCGAAGTCCGCGTGCTGATGAACATCCGTCCCGACGGCCGCGCCATGAGCTTCTTCGGCGACCTGCACCCGTCCTTCTTCGGCAATGTCGTCAAGGCCATGGGCGGCGCGAAACAAGGCTATCCCGTAGTCACGCGAACGTTGGCCCGCCGCGCTCCCAGCGCCCCCGCGCCGCAAAAATTGATCGCGCGCCTCAATGAAGAACTGCGCGCCGTCGTGCAAGACGTCATCCGGCTCACGCCTACCATCGTTGAAATCGTGGTGAAAGCCCCCATGGCCGCCCGCGCTTTCGAGCCCGGCCAGTTCTATCGCCTGCAGAATTTCGAAACCCTTGCCACCCGCACTAACGGCACCACGCTCGCCATGGAAGGTCTGGCCCTCACCGGTGCGTCGGTCGATCGGGACCAGGGTCTGCTTTCCACCATCGTGCTGGAAGTAGGCGGATCGTCGGACTTGTGCGCCCTGCTCAAACCCGGCGAGCCGGTTGTACTCATGGGCCCCACCGGCACGCCCACCGAAACCCCCGGCCGCGAAACCGCGCTGCTGGTGGGCGGCGGACTCGGCAATGCCGTCTTGTTTTCCATCGGCCAGAGCCTGCGCGCCAACCGCTCCCGCGTGCTGTACTTCGCCGGATACAAGCAGATTCAGGATCGCTACAAGGTGGACGAGATTGAAAAGGCTTCCGATGCCATCGTCTGGTGCTGCGATGAAGCCCCCGGCTTCACGCCCGGACGCGATCAAGACAAAGCCTTCGTCGGAAACATCGTCGAAGCCATGGCCGCGTACGGACGAGGCGATCTCGGCCCCGTCGATATCCCGCTCGACGCAGTGGACCGCCTGGTGGTGATCGGATCCGACGGCATGATGCGCGCCGTCGCCCGCGCCCGCCATGAGGAGCTCGCGCCGTTCCTCAAGCCCGGCCATCAGGCCATCGGCAGCATCAACTCGCCGATGCAATGCATGATGAAAGAAATCTGCGCCCAGTGCCTGCAGCAGCACAAGGACCCCGTGACCCGCGAGGAGACCGTGGTCTTCTCCTGCTTCAATCAGGATCAGTCGCTGGATCGCGTCGACTTCGCCAACCTGCGCACCCGCCTTTCGCAAAATGGCGTCCAGGAAAAACTCACGCGCCAGTGGATTGACCGCTGCCTGCGTGAAATCGGGCACCGCCACGAACTCGTCGCGCGCTGAGTAACGTCCTACGCCCCCACTGTCTCGAAATACGGCGCCGCCAGCTCCGGCCGCGCCTCCACCGCCCGCTTCCAGCAATCGCGCGCTTCGCCTTCCTGCCCCAGCGCCTTCAATGCGTGCCCCAGGTTGAGCAGCGCTTCGCCGAACTCCGGCTTCAGGTCCGCCGCCCGGCGATAGCATCCCGCCGCATCCTGATGGAGTCCCGCTTGCTGCAGCAGCACGCCGACGTTGTAGGATAGTTCCGGCGCGGATTCGCCCAGCTCGGCCAATTTGTTTTCAAGCTCGAGCCCTTCGATGTAATCGCCGCCTTCCACCGCCAGCGCTCCCAGCGCGGTCAGCGCCGCAACGCACCCCGGCTCGCGATCCAGCGCGGTCTGCAGCGCCAGCTTGGCCTTGTCCGCATTGCCCGCGCGCCATTCCGCCAGGCCAAGATTGACCCACGCGTCCATCCAGCCGTCGTTGAGGCGCGTGCAATTGCGGAACGCGTCCGCGCTCGCGGAATATTCCTCCCGCCGGTGCCTCAAGCAGCCCAGCCGGAACCAGCCGTCCGCCGAATCCGGACTCGCCGCCACCAACCGCGACAGCCACTGTTCGGCGCCCGCGTCGTTCTTGCGGTGTTCTTCGATCAGCGCCAGGCTCCACAACACCCCGGCATGCTCCGGCGCGGATTCCAGGGCCCTCTCATACGCCTTGTAGGCCCCCGCCGCATCGTCCCGGCGCTCCAGCACCAGCCCCATATTCGCCAGCGCTTCAGCGCTTGTGGGCCGGATCTTCAGCGCTTCCGCATAAGCTTGTCCCGCCCGGTCCAGGCGATCCAGTTTCTGGCACGCCAGCCCCAGCATGAACCAGCCTTCGTAGAAATCGGGCGCGGTCTCCACCAGTTTGGCCCCGTGCTGGGCGGCGGTCTTGTAGTCCCCGCGTGCCATCGCCGACGCCACCAGGCCTTCCAGTCCCGCGCGCGCCTGAGGCCGCAATCGCAGCAGGGCTTCGCTGTATTCGCGCGTCCCGGTCTCGTCTTCGAGCGCCACTGACAGCGCGATCAGATTGGCCAGCAATTCCTGATTGTTCTTGCCCTCCGGCAGCAGGTCGCGATAGATGTCCGCCGCTTCCTGGTTTCGTCCCAGCGCTTGCAGCGCCGCCGCTTGTCCGAAACGGACCTGTGCATGACCCGGCTGCTGCGCCAGACAGCGTTCGAACGCCGCCAGCGCGGGCTCGGGTTGCTGCAGGTGCAGCAGGCACACGCCCAATCCCAGCTCCGCCTGCCACAAATTTCTGTCCGTGGCCGACGCTTCGCGGAAGGCCTCCGCGGCTTCCTCGAACTGGCCCATTTTCTCGAAACAGACTGCCGTATTGAACCCCGCGGCTCTATGCCCCGGCGCCGTTCCCAGCACTTGTTGATATCCGGCGAGCGCATCCGCGTACCGGCCCAGTTCGAACTGCAGGTGCGCCTTGGCCCAATGCAAATCCGGTCCGGTCTCGCCCGCTTCGAGTGCGGTCTCTATTCGCGCCAGTGCATCTTCCGTCTTGTGTTCCGCGTTCAACGCCAGCGCTTCCGCCAGCGCCTGGGATTTTACCGGCCGTCCCGGCGCTGCGTCCGGTTCCGCGATGTCGGGGCGCACCAGAGCTGCTACCAGCTCCTCGTCCACTACCCATAGCCAGCTATCTTGCAGGTCTGCCATTTGAAAAAATCTCCACTTCGTCGCTCTATCTGCCCGCACCGCTCAGATACGATATCTGCACCGATTGGATATGGGCGCGCTCGCCTCGATCGTTCAGGAATCCAACTCCACCCAACTTCAACTGGTTGTCCGTCCACACATCCACCGGCTGGCCTTGCACAAAGGTGGCGAACTTCGATCCGCGCACATCCACCCGCACACTCACCAGTGCGTCGCCATGAATTTCGGCCGGCAATTGGACACTGGAAAACTGCCGCTGGATTCCATTGACCACGGCGAATTTCGCGAGTTCGAGCCTTCCCGGCCCCACTTGCTGCAGCTTCAGCACGTAATAGTTCTCCGGGTTGGCCGCGCGGAAAACCCAGCCGATACTCTTGGTTTCAATGCGTCCCTGAAACTCGATGCGGTAATCGGAGAGCGTCAGTGACGGCCGGTACATACTGATATGGCGTCCGCGGCTTTGCGTGCGCGTATCGCCCGCCCAGTCCGTTATCCAGCCGCCCTCGCCCATCATGATGCTGGGCCCCACGCCGTCTCCAGTAGCTGCGCCGGCCGCGGTGGACTTGTGCGATCCCATGTTTAAGAACACCACCACCGCGATCGCGATCAGCAACGCCGCAACCAGCAGGATCTTGCTCTTGGTGGATCGCAAGAAGCCGGCATTAGTGGACCAGTCGAGGTTGGGCACGTCGTGAGCCGACGGCTCTTTGATTCCCGCGGCTTCCTTTAATGCGAATGCCACCACCGCTGGCTCCTGCTTCGGAAGCTGGGGAGCCGATTCCACCCTTGGTTTCGCGGCGGGCTCAGGAGCTTTCTTGCGCGGAGCCTCGGGAGGTCGCGCGGATACCGCCGCCTTGGGAGTCTGCGCCGGTTTCTGCGGCCCGGTCCGGTTTGGACGCGGCACCGGCGGCGGGGCTTTGGTTACGTTGGCCGCCGGCTTCGGCGGCATCGCCGGCTTTGGCGCGGGCGCCGCACCAGTCTGTAAGCCTGCTCCCACCAGGGACACCCGAACCGCGCCTAAAGGTTGTCTCAGCGTCGGCCGCCCGGCTTCGTCTGGAGCCCCACCGGTAAAAATCTTGGGACGCAAAGGAAGCGCATCTACCCTCGGAAGCCGCGGAGCAAGACTGGCCACAGTCACGGCCTCAAACGCGGTGTACGGTTGAACCTTCGGAGGCGGAGCGATCTGGAGCGGAATTTCCATCACCGCGGCCAGAGCGGCCGGCGCGTCTATTTCTTGTCGAACGGAATCCCGCCGAACAGGCTCGGGTGCAGCCGCCGCGGGCTGGACCGTCCGCTCCCGCTTCGGTGCGAACGCGCGTTCCAGGGTGGCCGTATCCATTACCAGTTCGCCGAAGTGGCTGCCGTTGCGCTGCTGCGCTTGCGGCATAGGCTCGCCGGCGATCTCGCGCTGCATGCGCGTAAGTGCCTCCAGCGCCAGTTTGGGACTCTCCGGCTCGGTCCACTCGGACACCGGACCAAGTGCGGCGGTATCCGTTATCGCTATCGCAGCCCCGTCAGCCGGGGGCAGCTGAGGTCCGCCATTGCGGAAATCCAGCAGCATGGATTGTTCAAAAGCCGGCACGGAAGTGAACGCCGGAGTGCGAGTGTATTCCCAGGAAACCGGCGCGGCAGGCGTCAATGGATCTACCGGGAACCCTACTACGCCGCACGATGAAAATCCTCGCGGCGTCTCTTGCGACAGTTCCGCGCGGATGGCGAAGCTGGGCGCCGGAAACTCGCTTGCGCTCACGCCTTGCACTTCCGGCGACGGAATGGCGCGCGCACGCAGACGAGCGTGCAAGGGCACTGCAACTAATCCCGCCTCGCGCGGCGATGTCTCGATCTCATAACGTTCCGCGCTCAGTTCCGCGGCCGGAAGCAGCGGCTGCGCCGTCAGATCCACCGGGCCTTCGGAAACCATGCCGGCGAAAGCGACGTTTTGAATTGTGTTGCTGTCGGACACGAAACTCGCGAAGGGCGGGTCCGGTTCCGCGGCCGCTTCGACTACGGCCTCAA
>JAYTVY010000361.1:0-2666 GCA_043743755.1 Bryobacterales bacterium
AGGCCAGGTCCTTTATGACGGCGAGCCGCTGATGCGGACCGGCGAGGTGCCCCTGCGCGGCCGCCACAACCTTGAGAACATGATGGCCGCGGCAGCCGCGGCGCATCTTGCCGGCGCGCCGCTCCATAAAATTTCCGCCGCGGTGTGCACTTTTCCCGGCGTCGAGCATCGTTTGCAGCTGGTCCGGGAACTCCGCGGCGTGGCCTATTACAACGACTCGAAGGCAGCGCACGCGTGGAGCTGAACCAAACCGGCGTGGCCGGGGTACGCTCGGCCAGCGCAACGCACACCGGATCGTCGGCGTTCAGAACGGCGAAATCGCCGGCTACCTGCGTCTCAAATAGCCGGGCCTTCGCATTCACGTAGTTTTCGAAGGTGTGGTGCCGGTCCAGGTGGTCCGGCGTGATATTCAATCCGGCGCTGATCCGGGCATGAAAGGTCTCAATGGTTTCAAGTTGAAAACTGGACAGCTCGAGCACGTTCCATTGATCGGGGAGCGAAGTCTCCACCATCGCAGCGGTGGGCGTTCCGATGTTTCCGCCAACCTGGCAGGCAATGTCCGAGGCTGTCAGGATGTGGCCGGTGAGGGCGGTTGTGGTGGTTTTTCCATTCGCGCCGGTGATGCCGATGGTGGGGCCTTGCAGAAACCAGCCGGCGAGCTCCAGTTCGCCGATGACCGGAATGCCGCGAGCGCGCACCGGCTGCAACAGCGCGAGATCGGCCGGAACACCGGGCGAGAGGACCACCAGGTCGCAATCTTCAAACGCCGCCGCGGTTTGAGGCTCCACCGGAACGCCGGCGGCGTCGGAATTCGGATGCTCGTCGACGGCGCGCACTTGCGCTCCTTTTTCGTGCAGCAGACGAGCGGCGGCGATGCCCGAACGGGCCATTCCTACCACCACCACAAGTTTTCCGGCCAATTCCAAACGAGTTACCTCAGCTTCAAAGTGGTCAGCGCGAACAGCGCCATGATCAGGCCCAGAATCCAGAAGCGCGTGATGATTTTCGATTCCGGCCAGCCCAGCGCCTCGAAATGATGGTGCAGCGGCGCCATCTTGAAAATTCGTTTCCGGCGCAGCTTGTAGCTGCCCACTTGAAGAATGACGCTGACCGCTTCCATCACGTAGACGCCGCCGATAAACAGCAGCAGGATTTCTTGCTTGATCAGCACCGCCACGACGCCCAGGGCTCCGCCCAGCGCAAGCGATCCCACGTCGCCCATGAAAATCTGCGCGGGATGCGAGTTGTACCAGAGAAAGCCCAGTGAGGCTCCCACCATTGCGGCGCAGAACGGCGTCAGCTCGCTGGCGCCGGCCAGCCGCGCCAGATCCAGATACTCGGCGAATTTCGCGTGACCGGTGACATAGGCCAGCACGGTGACGGCGCCCGAGGCGATGATCATCAGCCCGATCGCCAGTCCGTCCAGGCCGTCGGTGAGATTCACCGCGTCGGAGGAACCCACAATCACCAGGATCATGAAGCCGTAGAATCCGAGGAATGCCAGCACGTACGTCCAAGGGCTGTGCATGAAGCTGACCATCAGCAGGTCCGGCTTGAAGTTCTTGAAGAACGGGACATTGATATTGGTGGAGTAGAGCTTTTGCGCGTGCAGAGTGAGCAGAATAAAGCCCACGAAGAGCGCCGCCAGGACTTGCAATCCGAACTTCTGCTTTACCGAGAGTCCCTGGTTCTTGCGTCTTCGGATTTTCAAATAGTCGTCGGCGAATCCAATGGCGCCGAAGCTGATCAGGCCGAACAGCGCCACCCAGACATAAGGGTTGCGCAGGTTGGTCCAGAGCAGCGTGGGAACCACGATGGAGATGATGATCAGCAGTCCGCCCATGGTAGGGGTTCCGGCCTTCTTCATGTGCGACTGAGGGCCGTCTTCGCGGATGTACTGCCCGATCTGAAATTGTTGGAGCCGCTTGATAAACCAGGGTCCCAGGGCTATCGAAAGAAACAACGCAGTGAGCGCGCAGGAAGCCGTTCGAAAGGTGCTGTAGCCGAACACGCGAAATCCCGACACCACGTGCGTCTGAAACAGCTTCTCGTAAAAGAGCCAGTAAAACATGATCAGCTCGCCGCCTGGAATCTCTCCAAAGCTTCCTCCACGTGTGTGCCGCGCGATCCCTTAAACAAAATGGCGTCTCCCTCGCGGGCGATTTCCCGCAAGCGCTCCCCGGCAGCGGCGGGATCCTCGAAAAAATACGCCGAGCCGCGATCGAGTCCGGCCTCGACGGCGGCATCCACCATCCCGCGCGCGTCGCCGCGAATGCCCAGCAGGACGGGAATTCCGCTCAGCGCGACGTAGCGCCCCACCTCGCGATGCAGGCAGTCCGACCAGCGCCCGAGCTCCAGCATCTCTCCCAGCACGGCGATGCGCCGCTGCGCCGGCGTGTCCCGCAGCAGATCGATCATGGTCCGCACAGCGTCGGGATTGGAATTATAACAATCGTTCCACACCAGGATGCCACCTGCTTGCATCCGTTCGCCGCGCATTTTGCCGGGCTTCAAGTTCGCGACTGCCGCAACCAGGCGGGAGGGAGGGATTCCGTAGACGCCGGCCACGGCGATTCCCGCCAGGATATTCAAGATAGAGTGCCGGCCCGCGAGTTTTGTCTCGAAAAGAGTATCGCCGACGCGGAAGCGGGAGCCGTCGGGGAGCA
>JAYTVY010000362.1:0-2777 GCA_043743755.1 Bryobacterales bacterium
CGTCCGCCTTCCCTTTTTTCAGTTTCCGGCCTCGTTATGGTACGCTTAGACTTTAGTCCGCCCGCGTCCCAGTACATTTCAAAGAGGTTTAATAAGAATGTCCAAAATATGGTGCATTGCGGTTGCTTTGTGTCTATTAGCCGCCCCATCGGCCATCCAGGCGCAGGACGTATTCGTCCTTCCGGGTTCGGCGTCATCCAACACCAACGTGATTGTGGCCTCGGCCGCCAGCCTGTCCGCGCTCGGCACATTTAACGCGGGCGCCGGCGCGTTTCAGGCGCTGGCTAAGCCGGACGGAACCAAATTTTATGTAATCTCGAACTCGGGCGTCGTGACGGTGGTGAACTCCGCGTTTACGAATGCGCAGCAGATCGCCGCGCTGCCCCAGCCGCCCACCGCCGCGGTGATTACCCCCGATGGCCGCCGGCTGCTGGTTACGGCCGGACGGCTTTATATTTTCGATACAGCCACCGATACCGCGGTAGTCAACGGCGGCGTGGACGTGGGCAGCAACGCCCTGGACGTCGCGGTGAGCATGGACGGCACGAAGGCCTTTGTCATCGGCACCCAGCCCAACCAGTTCGGACTCCTCACGTCCGTGGATTTGACCACGAATACGAGCCTGTCGCAAGTGGTGCTGCCCGGATTGCTGACGGGCGTCTCGGTGGGTCCCAACGGCTTGCTGTACGTGACTGGCCTGAACTATTTTCAGGAGCTTAATTCCAATACTTTGAGTTCCACGCCGATGGGGAACATCCCTGTAAACGGCCGTCCCTCAAAGCTGGCTTTTACGCCCGACGGACGCTTTGCGCTGGCGGGCGATCTGCGTTCGGGTGTCGCGGTTTTCCAATTTGACCTGAGCAACCACGCGCTGGTGAGCTCTGTACCGGCTTTCGGCGTGGTTATCGACAAAATCCTTGTGGCCGGCAACGGTCTGGCCTACGCGTATTCTTCGCAGACGCAGAACTTATATCCGATCACCATTACGCCGACGCACCTTACGCTCGGCACACTCGTCATTCCCGGCGTCAACGCGAGCCAAGTGAGCTCGGTAGCGCTGTCCGACGATCTCGCGGTGGGCGACCGGACCTTGGTGCAGAGTCTTTATCTGGTTTCGAACGGAACGCTGTTCCGCGTGGATCCGGCTACCAATGGGCAGACCGGGCAGTTTCCGGTTGGCAGCACTGGCGGCGCTCTTTCCTTCGCGGGAGCGGCATCCACGGGTCCTCCGGCGAATTTGTACGCCTATAATATCGCGCAGACGATTCAGCCCGGCACGGTGTCGGCGCCGATCGTCGTGCGCGTCCTGGACGCCGGCGGACGGCCGGTTATGGGCGCGGTGGTTACATTCACGCCGGACTCGTCCGGCGCCACGGTTCAGAACACCACCGTGACCACCGGCTTCGACGGCTATGCCGCGACGCTGGTGACCGCCCCTTCCACTATCGGATCGGGCGTGGTGTCGGCGACAGTGGGCGGCCTGACGCAGAATTTCAGCTTTCTATTCGGCACCCCGGCTCCAGGTGGTGGCGGCGCCGGCGAAGCGTTATCCATCGTCTCGGGCCAAGGACAGATTTTGTTCGCGCAAATCACTTCGGGCGGCGCGATTGCCAGCGCGCCCATGGTGGTATTGCTGAAGGACTCCACCGGCGCTCCCCTTCCAAATTCCCCGGTGACGTTTACCATCACGCAGGGCAGCGGGTCGCTGAGCGGCGCAGGGTCAAGCGGCAACTCCATCGTGCTTACAACCGACTCGAATGGAATGGCTTCGGTGGTCTACGTTAATACGGATGTTCAGCCGGGGACTGGTTTTGCGCAGGCGGGGGTGCAGGCCACCGCGGGCGGAGCGAGCGCGACTTTCTTTGTCACTATTCCATTCGACCATCCGGCTTTTGTCCAGTTCCTGAAGCCGGCGACGGGCCAAGCCCTGAGCGGCGCGTCGGGAAGCACGCAGAAGGGCGCGGTGACGGCCGTGGTAGTGTCTTCGCAAGGCATACCAATTCCGAACGTCAGCTTGCATCTGGATAACGATCCGCTGAACCAGAACCCTGTAAACCAGGATTCCTCGGGAAATGCTCTGCCGCAGGCGCAGCACAATCCGCACGTGGGTCCCACGGCAAACTCGGCGACGGTGGAATGCGCAGGCGGTTTCGCGCTCAGCGACGCCAAGGGCCAGATTTCCTGCGATGTGGTGTTCGGACCGACGCTCGGGTTCGCACGATTTACGGCGAACGCCGGTTACTTCGCGAACTCGCCCTTGATCAGCGTAACGGTAACCGCGGGACCGCCCAGCCAGTTGATTCTGGTGTCGGGCGACACTCAAAGCGGAAGCGCCGGACAGCCCCTGCCGATGCCGCTGGTGGTCCGCGTGACCGATGCCGGCGGAAACGCGCTGGCGAATGTGGGCGTGGTTTACCAGGTGATTTCAGGGTCGGCGACGCTCAGTAACGTAAGCGCGACCGATGCCAACGGCTTTTCCCAGGCCACGCTGACTCTGGGCAGCACAGCCGGTCCCGGCCAAGTGAAGGTGACCGCAGGGAGTATCTCGAAGACGTTCACCTTCCTGGTCACCGTTCCGGTGAGCGGGCTCAATATCGTTTCCGGGGATGCACAGTCCACCCAAGTCAATACCGCCTTTGCGCAGCCGCTGGTGGTGAGAGTGACCGACGGGCAAGGCAACGCGGTGGTGGGAGCTCAGGTAGCGTTCGCCGTGACCAGCGGCAACGCGACAGTGGGCACCCAGCTGGCCACTACTATCGCGGGCGGCTTAGCGTCCA
>JAYTVY010000363.1:0-7569 GCA_043743755.1 Bryobacterales bacterium
GGTTGGGGGACTTGGGGAGCGGGTCCGGGGGGACCCGCGCGGACCTGGGGGTCCGCCGTACGGGTTATTTAGTGGGGAATATTTTTTTCCAATCGATGGGGCCGGTAAGGAAGCGCTGGCGCAAGGCGGACATCAGCTGGGCGTTGCCAGTGGCAAGGTAGTCAAACGCCTTGTCCCACTCCGGGCCGTCCTTCCATCCGGTCTGGGTCAGCCGGACGAGTGTGCTGCTCGCGTCCAACGGCTCCAGCTCGAACAGCGCATTGGTGCGCTCCTTGCGGACGGTGGGAAACGCCGCGGGCGCCAGCGCCGATATTTCGATCCGCTGTCCGGCGATGAAGCTGAGGATAGTGCCGCCTCCGGCGGTGCCTGGAAAAAGCGCGAGCCAGTCGCCGCCGGGACGCAGATCCACCTTGGCATCGGGGGCGAGCCAGGTGATCAAGCCATCGGTGGTGGACATCGCTTCCCACACCTTGGCGGCGGGAGCGGGGACGATCACTTCGAATTGCAACATTCGGGGCGGCGTGGTCACTTTGGTCACCTTCACCACTGGTTCCTTGGCGGGGCGGTCTTGCGCAAGCAGCGCGGAAGGCGCGCAGATGAGCGCGAGAAATTGAATAGAACGGTTCATGCGGTTCCTCTCTGAGTTGATTGGTTAACGGCCGTGCGCGCCGCTTCTTCGGTGAGGCGGCGAAAATAGTCGCGAAGCTGAGCGACGGACTGGTCAAACGGCTGGAGGCTGCGATGCGTGCGCGATTGCATCACCGCGCCCTCCATCACCGTCAAAATGAAACGCGATAATCCGTGGAGATCCAGATCGGCGGGCAAGCGGCCGCGCGACTCTTCAAGCCAGCGCTGGATCCAACCGGTCCAGGCGTCGAAATTCGCCGCGATACGCTGGTGCGCGCCGCGATTGTCCGCGTCGATCTCAAGGGCCAGACGCCCCAGCGGACAGCCGTAACGGCACTCGGTCTGGACCAGCCGCTCCCGGTAGCCCGCAAGCAACGCGAAAACACGATCCAGCGGGTTGGGTTCGTTTTTGCAAACCGGCTGGATGACGATGGGTTCGAGCCCGCCGAGATAGCTCTCAAGGACCGCCAGAAGCAGGGCTTCCTTGCTGTCGAAGAAGTGGTAGAAGCTGCCGCTATTGGCTTTAGCGCGTTTCAGGATATCCGCCATTCCGGTGGCCGCATACCCCTGTTCCCAAAAGAGATATCGGGCGGATTCGAGGATGCGATCTTTCGTATCTGAGGTTGGTCTGATCACTTACTTGAATGATCTAGTAAATCATGGATGAAAGCACTTGTCAAGCGGGAATCGTATGATGGGTATCAGATGACGAAGCTTGAAATCACGCCCGCCGAATTGAAGCAGCGAATTGACGCCGGCGAGAAGCTGGCGCTCATCGACGTACGGGAACCCACCGAGTTTCAGCAGGCGCGCATGGAGGGGGCGGAGCTGATTCCCATGCGCACGGTTCCCGCGCACTTGCAGAAGATCGAGGGCTATTCGGATGAAGGCGATGTGGTGGTGATCTGCCATCACGGCGTGCGCAGCCTCCAGGTGGCGGACTGGTTGCGCCAGAACGGCGTGCCGAATGCGCAGAGCATGACGGGCGGTATCGACAGGTGGAGTATCGAGATCGATCCTGGCGTGCCGCGGTATTAGCCGCAGCAATGCTAACGCCCCAGGTGAATATACCAACCCAACACGGGTTCGCCGAAAAATGCCACGCCTAACGCCGCTATGCCCAGGAAACTGCCGAAGGGGAGCTCATAGGTGCTGGCATCCTTACCGGTGATCCAGATGTACAGCAGGCCGACAACGGAGCCTAGCAGCGAGCCGGCGATGAGCGTCAGCATCGCGGCCTGCAGGCCGACGAAAGCGCCGATCATCGCCACCATCTTCACGTCGCCGAAGCCCAAGCCTTCGCGGTGACGGACTTTTTCATACAGGGTGGCTACCAGCCACAATGCGCCGGCGCAGAAGGCCGCGGCGAAGATGGATTCAGAAACTGAATGCACGCGCTGCCCGGCCGACGGCGGGATGAATAGCGTCATGAGGCCGGGTGGAAGCGGCACGAAAATGGCAAAGAGCACGCCGGCGACCGTGCCGCCCTTGGTGAACTCATCGGGGAGAATCTGCTCCTCCAGATCGGAGAAGATCAGCGTGATCAAGATGGCGCCGTAGAGGCAGAACTTGAGGGCCGCGGGCGTCAAGCCCAGGCGGTACACAGAGTAGAAGAAGGCCGCGGCTGTGAGCAGCTCTACCACCGGGTAGCGCCAGGAAATCCGCTCGCGGCACTGGCGGCAGCGGCCTTTCAGAATGGCATAGCTGAGCAGCGGAACATTATCGTACCAGGCTATGGGCTTATCGCAGCCGGGACAAAAGCTGCGCGGCGCGACCACCGAGAGATCCAGCGGCAGGCGGTAAATACACACGTTGAGGAAGCTGCCGATCAAGAAACCGGCGAGAGCGGCCAGCAGCGCTTCTAACACGTAGCGAGAATCCTTTCGTAAACGGCGATGGTATTACAAACCATGTGCTCCGTGGTGAACCTTCGTTCTACCAGGGCTTGCGCGCGGGCGGCCAGCCGCAGCGCGAGTCCGCGATCTTCTTGCAGGCGAACCAGCGCCACCGCGATGGCCTCGGGGTCATTGTCGATTAGGATTCCGGTAACGCCGTTCTCGACGATTTCCGGCAGACCTCCGACACGGCTAGCGATCAAGGGGGCGCCGCAGGCCATGGCCAGCAAAGCGGCCGAGCCAAGGCCTTCGAGGCTGGAAATGTAGAGGAAAATCGCGGCTTGAGGGAGATCGCGCAGCAAGTGATCGCTAAAGTGGATGGCCACGCCGGCAATCTTCGCGGCGGCTTCCACCAGGCGCCGGCCTTTGCCGGGATCTTCAGAATCGAGGGCCACGATGCGCTCGCGTTCGCGAAATTCCGAGCGCGGGGGAATGGGGACGCCGTCAAAGACCACCGAAATCTCAGCTTCCGGAATCGCGGAGGCGATCAGAACTTGTTTCACATACTCCGAGACGGCGATATAGCCCGCGGCGTGGGCGTACTTCCAGCGCGACGCCAGACCGCGGCGAACCGGGAATGCGACGCGGCGCGCCACCACCAGCGGAGCCGGCGCGAAGAGGCCCAGCGTGTGAGCGCGGGCATCGTGGGCGTGAACCAGGTCCGAGCGGCGGGCGTCGCGCAGGATCCGATGAAATTTGAGAGGCGCGGCATCCAGCCGCTGGGCGAGGGCGGCTTCAAGCAACGGCGACCCGGCTGGCGCCAGCAGCCGCGCGGCATGACCGTGATCGGCCAACCCGCGAACCAGATGCAGCGCCTGCCACTGGCCGCCGCGCATTTCAGATCCGGTATCGAGGTGCAGCGTCCGCATTCAACGGCGCGGGCCCATGTTCTTGGCCTTCGCGTATTTCAGAAAATTGTACTGAGCGGCCATCTGGGCGATGGCGAGGCCTTCCACGCCGTCGAGAAATCCGCGCTGCAGTATGTATGTCTTGAAAAAAGTCCAGGGCGGATTGAGCACCAGTTGGGACCAGCCGATCTTGGTTCTTTGATCGATGAGCTGTTCGGCGGCGAGAGTGGTGTAGCGATCAAGAGTTTTGAGATGCTCGGAGAGCGATTCGCACGTGAAGTGAAGAATATTGGATTTGAGATGACCCACGCGGCCGTCGACGGCCACCGATTCGTGAACGTACTTTCCGACCCAGCGCGCGCGGCGGCGGTCAAAAAGGCGAATCTTACGGTCGGGATACCAGCCGGAATGCAGAATCCAGCGTCCCAGATATTGCGCCAGCCGCGGCATGGTGTAGGCATCGAATCGCGGCCCGTTCTTCTTGATCTGCCAGATCTCGCCTTCGAGTGCTTCGCTCACCGATTCGTCGGCGTCCAGAGAAAGCACCCAGTCATTCGCGGCATTTTCGGAGGCGTAATTCTTCTGTCCGGCATACCCGCGCCAGGGCCCCTCGATGACGCGCGCGCCCAGGCGCGAGGCGATTTCAACGGTGCGGTCAATCGAGCCGCTGTCCACCACCACCACTTCATCACAGCAGCGCAGGCTCTCAATCGCCCTCGATATATTGCGCTCCTCGTTCAGGGTGATGATCGTGGCCGAGATTTTCATTGCGTAAGACCTTTACATTATAGGGTGCGGCATGCTTGAAATAACGCGAGTGGAAGCCATCGGGTTGGAGCGTGAAATGGAGGCGTTCATCGAGGTTCTGCGCGATTCGGTAAACGGCGGAGCGTCGGTGGGCTTTCTGCCGCCGCTAGGGCCGGAGGAAGCGCGGGCCTACTGGCGCGAGGTGGCGCAGGCGATCCGGCGCCGCACGCGCGTACTGCTGGCGGCCCGCGAGACGGGCCGGCTATCGGGGACGGTACAACTGGAGCTGGAATCGCGTCCCAATGGGTGGCATCGCGCGGAGGTGATGAAGCTGCTGGTGGATAGCGCGGAACGGCGGCGGGGGATCGGACGCCGCCTGATGGAGGCGGCGGAAGAGGCGGCGCGAGCGCACGCAAGGTCGCTGCTGGTGCTGGATACGAAACAGGGCGATGCGGCCGAACATTTGTATCGCGCGCTTGGATATGTGGAAGCGGGAGTAATTCCCGGGTTCGCTCTGGACGCGGAGCGGCGACCGCATGCAACCACGATTTTCTACAAGGAGCTTTGAGTGGACCGGCGAACGCTGCTGACGGGACTGCTGGGGAGTCCGCTGCTGCGCGCGCAGCAGGCCATCGACCGGCTGCTGTCGATTGCGGACTACGCAGCAGCCGCGCACGGGCGGGTGGCGGCGGCGGCGTGGGATCGCATTGAAGGCGGGGCGGCGGACGAAATAACGCTGCGGTGGAATCTCGAGGCGTATCGGAAAATCCGGCTGAAGCCGCGGGTACTGGTGGATGTTTCGAGGATCGACACGCGGGTCAAGCTTTTCGGGCTGGATCTGCCGTTTCCGATTATCCTGGCGCCGACGGGAGGACAAGGGCTGATCGTGCCCGACGGCGATCTGGAAACCGCTCGGGGCGCGGGCGCGGCGAAGGCGCTGCTCGCGATCAGCAGCAGTGCGTCAAAACGCGTGGAGGAAGTGGCGCGGGCGGCGACGGGTCCGGTCTGGTTTCAGCTCTACATACAGAGGGATCGTGAGTTCACGCGGGATCTGGTGCAGCGCGCGGAAGCGGCGGGTTGCCGGGCGCTGTGCGTAACCGTGGATTCGCCCACGTTCGGCATGCGCAATCGCGAGGCGCGGTCGCAAGGCGAGCTGCCCGATCGCGAGCTGCCGAATCTGAGGGGCAAGAATTATCTGGATCCCAGCCTGACGTGGAAAGATATCGGCTGGCTGCGCGGATTCGCGAAGACGCCGGTTTTGTTGAAGGGAATTTTGAATCCCGACGACGCGGCGCGGGCGGTGACCGAGGGCGCGAGCGGGATCATCGTATCGAACCACGGGGCGCGGAATCTGGATACAGTGCCGGCGACAGTCGATGCGCTTCCGCTGGTGGTGGAGAAAGTGGCGGGTCGAGTGCCGGTGCTGGTGGACGGCGGAATCCGGCGCGGGACCGATGTGGTGAAGGCGATCGCGCTGGGAGCGGCGGCGGTGCAGATCGGGAGGCCCTATTTGTACGGTCTGGGGGTTGCGGGAGCGGATGGAGTGCGGCGAGTGGTGGAGATTCTGCGGACTGAGCTGGAGATGGCCATGGCGCTGTTGGGGCGAGCATCGCTGGCGAGTATCGACAAGTCGGTGCTCTGGTGAGGCAGAGCCCTTACTAACTTGGCCCACTCATTTTGTCGCGCTGCACTGTGCGCATTTCGTCGATGATGCGCTCGAAAACGCGTTTCAAGGCTTCGGGGGTCAGCGGGCCGGCGTTGTTGGTGAACACGTTGCGATACACTTCGTCCTCGCGGCGAGGCTCGTAGATGGGAAGCGCCAGTTGTTGCTTGATGCGGCCGATTTCTTCAACGATGCGCGTGCGCTCATTCAACAACTCCAGGATGCGGAGGTCCACCGCGTCGATGCGGCGGCGGCAGTCCGCGAGTTGTTCCATGCTCATCGGTTCTTCGATGGTAAACCACCCGCGAGCTCGCGGGCGAACGATTCCAGGCGGTCTTCGAGCTCGGGGCTGGAGCCGTATTGCTCCACCACGCGGACAATCGCGCTGCCAACCACCACGGCATCGGCGACCTCGCCCACGGCGCGGACCTGCTCGGCGCTGGAGATACCGAAGCCAACCGCCAGGGGCAGGGAAGTGGCGGCGCGCATGGATGTCACCAGCGGCGCGACGCTTTCAGAAACGGATTCGCGTACGCCGGTGACGCCGGTTCGCGAAACCAGATACACGAAGCCGCTGGAGTACTTGGCCACCAAATCCAGGCGGCGCGGCGTGCTGGTGGGAGCGGCCAGGAAAACCGTATCCACGTTGAGCGAGCGCATGGCTTGCACGTAGCGCTCGGCTTCGTCCACGCTGAGATCCGTGAGCAGGCAGCCATCAATGCCGCGGGCGGCGCACTCGCGGCCCAGGCGGCCCAGGCCATAACGCAAAACCGGATTCATGTAGGTGAATAGCAGCAGCGGAATCTCGGAGCGCCGGCGAATGCGGCTGGCGGCGTCGAGGATACCGTGCACATTGGCGCCGGCTTTCAGGGCGCGATCGGACGCCGCCTGGATGGCGGGACCGTCGGCGATCGGATCGGAGAACGGGACGCCCAGCTCGATGAGATCGACGCCGCCGCGTTCGAGAGCGGCCACAATGTCGACGGTGCGGTCCAGCGATGGGTCGCCGGCGGTGATGTAGGCGATGAGACCCGCGCGCTGTTCGGCGCGCAGGCGCTCAAAAAGCCGGCCGATTCTGGTCTGGCTCATCGAGCTCCTTAAAATTTTCGCGGTAGATGCCGGTGTCCTTGTCGCCGCGGCCGGAGAGGTTGATCACATACAGGTCGCCATGAGCGAGGGGAGCGCGGCGGATGGCTTCGGCCACGGCGTGCGCCGATTCCAGGGCGGGAATGATGCCCTCGGTGCGCGACAGTGTTTTGGCGGCCTGGAGCGCGGTGGCGTCGTTGCAGGAGACGTATTCGGTGCGGCCTTGATCGCGCAGCCAGGCGTGCTCGGGACCTACCAGAGCGTAATCGAGCCCGGCCGAGACTGAATGCGTCAGCGACACCTGGCCTTCTTGATCCTGCAGCAAGTAGCTGTAAGCGCCGTGCAGCACGCCCGGCGCGCCGCCGGAGAATCGCGCGGCGTGCAGGCCGAGCTCGGCGCCTCGCCCGCCGGCTTCCACTCCGATGAGGCGCACGCCGGTGTCGTCGAGGAAGGGATGGAACATGCCGATGGCGTTGCTGCCGCCGCCGACACAGGCGAAGATCGCGTCCGGCAGGCGCTGCTCGCGCTCTAGAATCTGCTCGCGGGTCTCTTCGCCGATGACGCGGTGAAAATCGCGAACCAGCATGGGATACGGATGCGGGCCCAAGGCCGAGCCGAGCAGATAATGCGTGTCATTCACATTGGAGACCCAGTCGCGCAGGGCTTCGCTGATTGCGTCCTTCAGCGTCCGGCTGCCGGTGGA
>JAYTVY010000364.1:0-7312 GCA_043743755.1 Bryobacterales bacterium
CTGAATTTAGAGAAGCTAGCCCGCCTCTTCGACGTGCAGGGCGTGGATCCACGGCCCAACTTTCTTTACATGACCATCGACGGATCCGTCTTGGACAAGTTCGCTGCACATCGTAAATTTCGGCGCGTCGCGCTGCAGCCCGATGAGCGCGGCACCACCGCCGGACGCCACAGCGGACCGCTCACGCGGGGCAGCCTTTATCCACTGGCACTCGCGGGAATGGACCTGGAGAGTTGGATCGGCCAAACCCGGCTTTCAGCGGCCGACGTGCTGACGGCGTGGAAACTCTCGGCGTTTCTGCACGCGCAGGGAACCCAGGGTCGCGACAAGGTCACGCTGATGCTGCCCAAGGAATGGAGCGCGGCGGCGGTGTGGACCAAGCAGGATTTCGAGGAGAGCCTGGGCAAGAGCGAACAGACGGGAATCAAGATCGTAATCGAGGACCGCATCAAGCTGCCCAACTACCGCGCTCCCAAGGATCCGCGGCAGGACCGCGTATTCGCCGCCATTCAGTGCAAGGATTTCGCGCCGCCGGATGCCCAGAAGATCGCGCAACTGCGGCGCAGCGGTTACCCGGTGGCCGTGCTCACGCTGCCGCGCGGGTCGCAACTGTCGCGCTATATGCAGTTCATGCACTACGTGGTGTTCGGGCTGGCGTGGCTGCGCCAGATGAATTTCACCACGCAGCCGAGCGTGGAGCTCTACAAGGCCATCGCCGCGCGGCTGTTCACGGCGGCGGTGAAGGCGGGATCCATCGAGAAGATCAGCGCGTGGCGCGACATGCGATCCTCGCCCAACCAGGCAAAATGGCGCAGCGGGATCACCCTCTATTTCGATCGCGTGCCCCGGCCCGAGCCGTGCCCGCGTTCGGCGGCTGAGATTTACGCGAGACTGGCGGGCGGTCTGGCGGCCACCCGGGCGGTGGAATATGGCGAGCTGACTTTTTTTGGCGACACGCGCTACTCGGCGGCCGGACGAGCGGTCCGCACCCGTCTCAATCGCGCCGCCGAAACGCTGTTCCGCGGCCGATTGAAAATCCCCGTGGACGTCTACGAAGGTCCGGCCATGAATCACTCCTATCACGAAATGATCATCGGACATGGCAAGTGCTTCTCCACGGTTCTGATTTCCGAAGCTTCGCTGAAGATCGCCTCCATCGGATACACGGCCGATTACCATCGCGCGCAATTCCTGGCTACCATCGCGGCGCTGGCTGAACGGGGACGTCCAGTGGTGGCCATTGTGCTTGCGGATCTGGAAGACAAGACGCTGGGCGCGCTGGACGAGTTCTTCCGCCAGGCCGCAAAGCATGTAAACCTGTAAATAGAAAATGGCAAAGTACAGACCCGCCGGTAAGCGCGCCAAAACCGCGCAATCCAACGCACGCGCAATTCCATGTCTCGTCCTGATTGTTCTCGGAATCGGTATGCTGTGCCTGCTGTTTTACTTTTCCATGAAAACGGGCTCCTGATGAGAATCGATCAACGCACGGCGGACCAGTTGCGTCCGGTTAAGATCACCACCGGCTATCTGGCCACCGCCGAAGGATCGGCGCTTATTGAGATGGGCAACACGCGCGTGCTGTGCGCGGCCTCCATTGAGGAGACGGTCCCACAGTTTCTGCGCGGCTCAGGCAAAGGCTGGGTGACCGCCGAATATGCGATGCTCCCGCGCGCCACGATTACGCGCACGCCGCGCGAGGTATCCAAGGGACATCCCTCCGGACGCACACAGGAGATCCAGCGGCTGATTGGGCGCTCGCTGCGCAGCGTGGTGGATCTCAAGGCGCTGGGCGAGCGCAGCGTGATTGTCGATTGCGACGTCTTACAGGCGGATGGTGGAACGCGCACGGCCGCCATCACAGGAGCCTGGGTGGCGCTCGCGGTGGCCCTCCAGCAGCTGGTGCGTTATGGCGCCATTAAGGCTCTCCCGCTGCGCGATCACGTGGCCGCTACCAGTGTCGGCATCGTCGATGGCGAGCCTTTGCTGGACCTCTGCTATGAAGAGGATTCGCGCGCCGACGTCGATATGAACCTCGTCCTCACGGGCACCGGAAAGTTCATCGAGATCCAGGCCACGGCCGAGCAGACGCCATTTGACGATGCGGGACTGGCGCGGTTGATGGAGCTCGGGCGGCACGGAATCACGCGCCTGGTGGAGCTGCAGAAGCAGGCGCTCGCCGGGCAATGATTTATTGCGCCACCACCAATCCGGGTAAGCTGGTTGAGTTTCGCCGCACGCTGGATGTGGAACCGCTTCCGGGACTGCGCGATATTGAGCCGCCCGAGGAAACCGGCGCTACGTTCGAGGAGAACGCAATCCTGAAGGCGGTTTACTATTCCGGATATTGCGATGACCTGCTGTTCGTCGATGACTCGGGACTCGAAGTGGCCGCTCTGGGCGGGGTGCCCGGCGTGTACTCGGCGCGCTACGCCGGGGCGGACGCAACCGATGCGGCCAACAACCAGCTGGTGCTCGAGAACATGCGCGGCGTCCGCGACCGCCGGGCGCGATTTGTCGCAGTGGCCGGCCTCGCGCGAAAGGGCGAGGCGCTGGGCACGTTCCGGGGCGAGGTGGAGGGCTTGTTGCTCGAAGAAGCTCGCGGCGCGAACGGCTTCGGTTACGATCCGCTCTTTTTCTATCCGCCGTTTGGTTGTACGTTCGGCGAAGCGGCCTTTGAACGCAAGCTGAAGGTTAGTCACCGGACGCGTGCGCTGTCGGCGATGGCGGAATGGATTCGTGCCTCTCCATCACGCGGTTAACCGGATCAGTTCCTTAGCCAGGCGATTCAACTTTCCCTCGGAGACCCAGTGGAGAATCGAAAAACCGATCTCCGCGGTCTCGCCGTCCGCTCGGCCGTGACGGATTTCGCAAAGCATCAGATCGTCTCCGCATTGAACGCGAAAAATATTTCCGGCGGCCAGATGCTCTTCCGGAGGCGCGTCGGCGTGAACTCTGAGCCCACGGCTGGACACGTTCACTACGGACCCAAGTACGCGGCTGGTAACGCCGGAAAGCGGCGTAATCACAACAGGCGCCTCAGTTTCAAGCCGCGTTTCCAGTCTTCGCTCGGGCATCGGTACTACGCTGAGAGCAATTGGAGGGCCAAGGTTGATCACGGGGATTGTTGGGGTTGGGAGTGGGAGTAGCGGACAGGTTGTCCAAAACGAGGACAAAACGTCGAGAACTAATCAATCCGCAGCTTACTGCCCCGCCCCACATTCCATCGCGAAAACCCGATTATTGTCTTCCCGTCCTCAATCTTGCCCGACTTGATTCCTCGCTCTAGTTCAGACGGAGTGAACCAGCGAGTCTCTATTCGTTCGTCTTCCATGGGCGTGGCTTCGCCGGCCGTAAGATCCGTGGCGAGGAAGATGGTCATCTTCTCGGCTATGTAGCCTGGGCTGGGCCAAAACGAAACCAACTTCTTCCATTTTTTTGCGCGATAGCCGGTTTCCTCGATCAATTCGCGCTTCGCGGCCTGCAGGGGAGTTTCGCCTTTATCCAGCTTGCCGGCCGGGAGCTCCCACAGGTACGCGCGGGCCGGCAAACGGTATTGCTTTACCAGCAGCACGCGTTTGCGATCGTCCACGGCCATCATCACCGCCGAACCGTTATGCTGCACGATGGCGCGCTTGATTTCGAAGCCGCTGGGGTCTACCGCGTGATCCTCGGTCACCGAGAACAGGGAATTCTTGTATTTCTTCCGGGACGAAATGAGTTTCATTGTTTTCCAATCGCCGCTGTCAATTTCTCCAGCGGCAGCGTATTCAGCACATCGGCGGGCTCCAGCCAGCCGCGGCGCGCGGTGATTACTCCGTAGGGCATGTTGATCCCCAGCACGCGTGGATGATGCGAATCGGTTGAGATGGCGAACTTCGCTCCCAGTCCCTTGGCCGTTCGCACCATGGAAGCCGAGAGGTCCATCCGCTCCGGACTCCCGTTGATCTCCAGATACACGTTGCGGCGAACCGCGGTGTTCACGATCTTTTCGAAATCGAATGGATAGGCATCGCGATGGAGCAGCAGCCGGCCGGTGGGATGTCCCAGCACCCGCAAATTCGGCGACTCCAGGGCGCGCAGCAGGCGATCCGTCATCTCGGATGCTTCCAGGCTCATGAAGCTGTGGACGCTGCCCACTACGATGTCCAGCTCCGCCAGCGCATCCTCGGACAAATCCATCTGGCCGTCGCGCCGGATGTCGCACTCGATGCCGGATAAAATGCGGAGCGGCATTCCGCTCCGGTTCAGCTCGCGAACATGTTTTGCGAAAACGACGGCGCGATCCTCATCCAGGCCATTGGCCATCGCCAGCGCTTTGGAGTGATCCGTAATGGCGATGTATTCGTACCCCAGGGCGCGTGCCGCTTCGGCCATTTCCTCCAGCGTTCCGCGGCCATCGGTCTCCACCGTGTGCATGTGGAGATCGCCGCGAATGTCCCGCAGGCCGATTAGATTGGGCAGCCGGCCTTCCAGCGCGGCGTCAATCTCTCCGCGGTTCTCGCGCAACTCGGGCGGAATCCAAGGCAGTCCCAGGGTCTGGTAGATCTCTTCCTCGGTGGCGCCGGCAACACGCGTGTTGTCCTCCATGCGCACCAAGCCGTATTCGTTCAACGTCAGGCCTTGTTTCAGGGCGCGCTGGCGCAACAGAATATTGTGTTCCTTGCTGCCCGTGAAATACTGCATGGCGGCGCCATAACTTTCGTCCGGCAGCGCGCGCAAGTCCACCTGCAGGCCTTCCAGTCCAAACCGTACGCTGCACTTGTTGGCGCCCTTGCCCAGCACCTCATGAACCCGCGGCAGCGTGGCGAATTTCTCCATCGCAGCCAGCGCGCCGGGGCCGGTGGCCAGTAAATCCAGATCGCCGATCGTGTCCTTGCCGCGGCGCAGACTTCCCGCCGGCGCGATCTTCTCCACTCCCACCACGCTCGCCAGCTCGCCGATGATCTCGTCCGCTACCTTCTTGCCAAAGCTCAGAAGAAAACGGCCCGCGCTCTGCCGGTACTGCGCGATGGATCGCAGCACCTTCTCCTCCAGCTTCGCGCCCATGCGGGGCAGCTCGCGCAGCTTCTGCTCGCGGCAGATGCGCTCCAGATCGTCAATAGTGGCTGCCTGATAGTGCTGGTAGATCACCGCGATGCCCTTGGGCCCCAGCCCTTGAATCTTGAGCAGCTCCAGCGCGCTGGCAGGGAATCGCTTCAGCAGCTCATCGCGCTTGCCGAAGGTTTCTCGATCGCAGATTTCCTTGAGCACCGACGCGATTCCCTTGCCCACGCCGGGAATGTCCGTGACCTTCTTCGCGGGATCGCACACAAGGTCGGCCACTCGTTCGGGAAAACTCTCGATGGCCGAGGCCGCGTTGCGATAGCTGCGGATGCGAAACCCGTCTTCGGCGGCGATCTCCATCAGGTCCGCCGTCTCGCTCAGCAGCCGCGCGATTTCACGATTCTCCATGCCTGCTAGAAATTGTACCGGCCAGGAACGGTTCCACGTGCACCAGCACGTCCGCCACCCAGTCCAATTGCTCCTTGATGCGAATCCGCACCTGCGTGGCGATGTCATGCGAGGCCTGGACGCTCAACAGCGGATCCACTTCAAGGTGCAGATCCACGTGATACTGCAATCCGGTTTTTCGCGCGAAGCATTTCTCGATAGCCAGCGCACCGGGCACGCTGAGGGCGGTCTCGCGTATTTCACGCATGGCCTCGCCGGCGGGCATGGTGTCCATTAGGTGCAGCGCGGTATCGCGGACCACCTTGAAGCCCAGAAAGACGACGATCAAGCCAATCGCCACGCCGGCCAAATGGTCGGCTGCGACGAAGCCGGCGGGATCGTAGAGGGTCAGCCCCAGACCAATCAGCGCTGTCGCGCCGGAGAGGATGTCCATCGCGTCATTCCAGGCATCCGCCGCCAGCGCGTCACTGCGCGACTTTCGGCCGTAATGCCATTTCGCCGACCACGAGAATGATTTCACGCCGATCGAGGCCAGCAGCGGCCAAATCGCGAAGGCCTGAGGCGCGTGCTGCACTTCGTATGCGCGCTCGATGGACCGGAAACAGATCAACGATCCGGTGGCCGCCAGCAGCACGCCCACGCCCAGCGCCGACAGCGTCTCCAGCCGCCCATGTCCGTAAGGATGCTCATCGTCCGGCGGCTTCGCGGCCAGTATCAAGCCGAATAGAACCAGGCCCGAGCCCAGCACGTCGCCCGCGGACTCCATCCCATCCGACACCAAGGCTGTGGAGTTCGCCCTCAAGCCAACCGTAATCTTCACGGCGGCCAGAATGAAGCTCACGACAATACTGGCCAGGGCTACGCGCCGCGCCAGGGCGTCGGCTTTCAACGCTGCATCCTCGTCACTGATCCTATTATCGGACGCACGGGAGCATGTCCGGCTGCACGGTACAATTTTTCTTGCACTTCCATCCGCTGGATTCTTTCGACGGGCGGTATGTCCTCTTCGCAGCGGCGGCTCTGGTGGCCGGAATGCTAAACGCGGTCGCGGGCGGGGGATCGTTTTTCTCGTTCCCTGCCCTGCTCGGCTTGAACTTGCCGCCGGTGAACGCGAACGCGACCAACGCGGTGGCGTTATGGCCGGGTCAGGTGCTCTCCATGGTGGCGTTCCGCCAGGAATTGCACGCGAACCGAAGACTGGTTGTTCCGGCCGCGTGCGCTTCCGTGCTAGGCGGGATCGCGGGCGCGGTAACGCTGCTGTTCACCAGCCAAGAGACGTTCATGCGGGAGCGGGCTTTCTGGCCATTACGGTATTTTCGCTGTTCGGCATCCGGAGCTTTCACGAAGTGAACGCGCTCAAAGTGCTGTGCACTACGGCCGCGAATGGCGTGGCCGTACTTACGTTTGTGGCTGCCAACGCCGTATATTGGAGGGAAGGTCTGATCGTGATGATGCTGGCGGGGGCGGGCGGATATTTCGGAGCGGCGGTGTCGCGCAAGCTCAATCCCCGGCCATTGCGGGCGTTCATTGTAGCGGCCGGACTGGCATTGTCCATATACTTTTTCCGGAAGACCACATGACCAAACTTGCATGGCTGTTTCCGCTGGGCGTCTGCATCTGCCTGGCCACCACCGGAGTTCGCGAACGGAACTTCGAGTTTGAATATAAGGCGGTGGTGAAAGACATTCCCGCCGGCGTACAAAAGGTGGAGCTTTGGCTTCCGGTCCCGCGCGATGACGACTGGCAGCAGATCCGCTCACTGCGGATCGAGACGCCCGCGCATTATGAGATTTCCACCAGCCCGCAAGGCAATCGAATGCTGCATCTGATGGTGGAGCATCCGAAGGAAGCCACACTC
>JAYTVY010000365.1:0-2858 GCA_043743755.1 Bryobacterales bacterium
CTGGTGGACATCGGGCGTCTCGCGGACTTGAATTACATCCGCGAAGATGCCGAAGGCATCCACGTTGGGGCCGCCACCACGCATTATCAAGTGGAGAACTCGGCGCTGCTGCGCGGCAAATGCCCGTTGCTGGCCGAGGCCGCTTCGAACATCGGCGACATGCAAGTGCGCAACATGGGAACACTGGGCGGCAGCGTGGCGCATGCCGATCCGGCGGCCGATTATCCGGCATCGCTGCTCGCGCTGGAAGCGCAAGTGAAGCTGGTCAGTGCGAAGGGCGAGCGCACGGTTTCCATCCGGGATTTCTTCGTCGACACCTTCACCACCGCGTTGGAACCCGGGGAGATCGTGCGCGAGGTGGTGGTTCCGATTGAAACCTCGGGAGCCGGCGCCAGTTATCAAAAGGTGGTGCAGCCCGCTTCCGGATTTGCCATCGTGGGCATTGCCGCGCGCGTGCGCAAGGAAGGCGGCAAGGTCGCGTTCGTGCGCGTCGGCGTCACCGGCCTGGCAAACAAGCCATATCGCGCGGAGAATGTGGAGCGGGCGCTGGCGGGTTCGGCGGGACTGCTCGCCGATCTGCAGAAAGCCGCGGCGGTTGTGGCCGAGGGCGTGGATGCGAATTCCGATCTGCACGGTTCGGCGTCCTACCGTTCACATCTGGCGCGTGTTTACACTACGCGGGCCCTGGCGGCGGCGCTGGCGAGGACGGCTTGAAGGTCAGTGGGGCGTATACGGTCCCGGTTGCGCGCGAAAAAGCTTACGCCCTGCTTCAAGACCCCGTGGTACTGGCGAAGTGCATGCCTGGTACCGACGAGTTGAAGAAAATCGGGGATGACGAATACGAAATGAAAATGAAGATGGCCATCGCGGCCATCTCAGGCTCATTCACGGGCCGCGTGAAGATCGCGGAGACGCATCCGCCGGAGAATTTCCGGCTGCTGGTGGATGGCACCGGCAAGATCGGATTTGTGAAAGGCGAAGGCTTGCTTTCGCTTGCCGCCGTCACCGAAACTTCCACCGAGGTGAAATACGAAGGCGAGGTGCAAGTGGGCGGACCCATGGCCGGCGTGGGCCAGCGCCTGCTGGACACCACGTCGAAGATGGTGATCAAGAAGTTCTTCGAGAAGTTCTCGGAAATCGCCGCGAGCTAATACCGGCGGACCACTTTCTTGTGGGTCTTGCGGTCATAAATCAAACCACCGCCGCCGCCCACCAGCGCTCCGATTACCGCGCCCTTGCGGCCGCCCGCCAGCGCTCCGACAGCCGCTCCGCCGGCTGCGCTTCCGCCGACAATGGCTGCCGACTTGGCCTTGCTGCGGCGTTTCACAACGTAACGCGGCCCGGCGACGCGACGTCGCACAACCGGTTCGTACCGCACACTCGTATTATTATTAGCCATCGCGTATCGAATCGGCGGTTGAGCTGGGGCTGCCTGCGCAGCGGAAGTTCCCACGGCCAGTGTCGAGGCCAGTAGTAAAGATGCGAAGAAAGGCTTATGCATAAAGAGTCACCCTGCCGGGACTGGATGCAAGTGGTCCTCCAAAGCTAAGTCTTTGATTTTATGAGGTGCTGGGGATGGAAAACGAACGTTTTTACCGGGGTGTAAAACAAAAGCGCGACCCCCAAGACTTCGGGGACCGCGCTAACCAGAGGAGGAGAAGGTCAGAATTGCTTACTTCTCTATGTAAGGAGACGTACTAAAGCTAAAATAGGTTGCAGGGCTTCCCCTATTGGGAGCGGCAAGGAATAGGATGGGGTCGGTGATGCATACACGAATTCTCGGAATCGTCTTTATTCTCAGTGCGGTTTCGGCGTTGCTCGCATCGCCGGTGATCGCCCCTACCTCCGTTCCGCCGGCAGGTCTGGGTACAACCTACAACGTTCAGTTGATGGCCGCCCAGGCCTCGGGACCGTTCACTTGGTCCGTTCCCCCTGGAACTTTGCCGCCGGGACTGCAACTTGGGGCTGCAACTGGAAATATCAACGGCATTCCCACCCAAGCCGGGTCCTATACGTTTACCGTGACGGTGACCGATCAGCCCACCAACCAAACGGGCAGCCAGACCTTCAATATCACGGTGATGCAGATCACCAATCCCTCACCGCTGCCGAATGGCGCCGCCGGCACGCCTTACTCGGCGCAATTCCAAGTGTCATTCCCGCCTCCGGGTGGCATCACATGGATGATCTCCAGCATCCCGCCCGGAATGAACTTCGACGCGGCAGGACTCCTGAACGGAACACCGAGCGCCCCGAACAACTACTCGTTCGCCGTCACCGCCACCGCGACCCAGTTCAACGGCGCGCAGACCACCAAGAATTTCGCCCTCACCGTGACGCCCGGTGAAGGACCGGCGCCAGTCATCACCACCACTTCCCTGGCGAACGGCGCGGTGGGTTCGAAGTACTCACAGATGCTAGCGGTATCGGGAGGCGCGCCGCCTTACTCCGGATACGCGGTGGCGCCGGGAGGTGGAACTCCCCCGCCGGGCATCAACCTCGACCCCTCCACCGGAACACTGGCGGGAAATCCCACGGCCACTGGGACCTATACATTTTCAGCGACGGTGAAAGACTCAGCGAACGTTACGTCGGCGCCGAAGCAGCTTTCCATCACGGTGCAGCCGCGGCTGGTTATCACGAATCCCACTCCATTGCCGGCCGGCACGGTGGGAACCTTCTACTCGCAGACATTTCAAACCACCGGAGGAACGCCGGGCTATTCGTACCAGGCCGTGCCAACGGATCCCTTTGGGAACAGCGCGCTGCCTCCGGGCCTGACGTTAACCGCGGCGGGATCGCTGAATGGCACGCCCACCACGAACGGGGCCTACAATTTCGGTGTGATTGTTACGGAC
>JAYTVY010000366.1:0-6628 GCA_043743755.1 Bryobacterales bacterium
CGGGGAGCGTTCACCGGCGCCTTTGAGGACCATATTGGTTTGTTCCAGCGGGCCGACGGCGGCACCATTTTTCTGGATGAAGTAGGCGACCTGCACGCCGCGTCGCAGGCCAAACTGCTGCGGGTCTTGCAGGAGAGCGAATTTCACCGCGTAGGAGGGGAGCAGGCGATTCACGTTACGGTGCGCGTGCTGGCCGCTACCAATCGGAATCTGGCGGACCTTGTGTCGCAGCAGAAGTTTCGCGAGGATCTTTTCTACCGTTTGTGCGTGGTCCCCATCCGCGTGCCTTCGCTGCGCGAGCGGCCGCGGGATATCGCCCCCATGGCGGAGTATTTTCTCCAGGAATTCTGCGTCCGCAACAATTTCCGCCCCAAGCGCATCGACCCCGGAGTCTTCCCCGCCCTCGAAGACTGGCACTGGCCCGGCAACGCCCGCGAGCTCCGCAACATGATCGAACGCATGGCCATCCTGAATCCCGGCGATTTGCTGACCGCCGATGCGGTCCCGGTTGAGCTGCGCTTACGGCGCGATGGCGGCCCGCCATCGAACATCCGCGAAGCCCGCGAATCCGCCGAGCGCGAGCACATCCTGCGCGCCCTGGAACAGACCAGTTGGAACGTTTCCGGCGCCGCCCGGGCGCTGGGCATGGAGCGCACCAACCTCCACAAGCGCATCCGCGCCCTGGGCCTGGCCCGCGGCCACTAGCCTACTGCGCACTCACTCCCGAAGTATCCACTGTAAACGCAATCGGCGCATACCCGCCGCGCACCGCCTGCACCGACACGCGCCACAAGCCCGCCTCCGGCTTCGCCAGCTTGAACGACTGCGGATTCGTCCGCTGCCCCGAGAACCCAGTACTGTCCGCATACCACCCATAATGCTTCCCGGCCGGGCTTACCAGATGCAGATCGAGATCGGCCGCCGCATCCTGCCACAGCAGCGTAGCCTGAAGACTGCGAGCATTCTTCGCCACCCGCACCACGCCGTTCCACCACTGCTCCACTTGAATCGATCCCGCGAACTGCGCCTTGGCCTTCGCCGCCGCGGACAGCGCGCCACCCACGGCTTGCCCCTCCACGCGCGTCTTGCAATCGCACAGCGGCGACGAGTTTGACGACGTGATACTGCCCCGGTAAGCCTTGCGCGCTCCGGGCAAATCCTCAAACTCAAACGGCACGCTTTGCGCCGAGATTGAAATGTTGCGCGTAACGTGCACATGCACGTGATATCCGCCGCCTTCCCCCAGCGTGTAGCCGCTGTTCCCGGCGGTGGCCAGCGCCTGGCCCTGTTCCACATGCTGGCCGTTCGCCACCACAAACGTGCCCGCGGCCAGATGCCCATAGTGGCTGAACTCGCCGTTCCCGTGATCGATGCTGATGTAGTTTCCGAATGACCGGCTGTGTTTCATCTGCGAAAGTCCGCGGTCGTGCGTATAAGCGATGCCGCCGCGCATGGCCACCACGCAGCGCGCGGACATGGGCGCGATGTCGTAAGCATGCAGGCTGTTGCCCCAGTGCGAGAAGGCGCCATAGGGGCCTTGCGTGAGCATCCACGGAAAGCCCGCCGCCATAGGCAGCTTGTAGCCGCCGGTGGAAAGGATCACGCGCACCGGCTGGCTGGTGGCGCCGTCGCCATTACGCACGATCACCAGATATTCGGCGGGCGGCAGTTCGGCGCCCATCCCGGTGAGTTTTCCCGGCGTCGCGCTCTTGGGCATTAGCGCCGCCAGATAATGCCAGCCTCCCGAACTGGAATATTGCGCGATGTAGATGATGGAATCTCCGGCGAATCCGGTTCCCTCCACGGTGAACTCCATCTGTCCGGCATCGGCCGAGGTGGCGCTGGCGCGCGTCGCCGAAAGGCCGCCCATGGGTCCGGCTTCAATGCGAAACTGGTGCGAGAATAGCGTCCGGCCATCGCCCTCCACCCGCACCGTCCAGACCCCTGGGCGCGTGGATGGCGCGAATCCCGCGATGGGCAGTTGCGTGACAAAACACAGCGCCGGCGCGGCGGGAAGGTCGGTATACTCGGCGCTTTGCGAGACACTTCCGGCTGGCTCCAGCCATTCGACGCGCAGACGGTCGCCCGCGTGGACGCGCTCCGCCGTGAACCAAAGAAAAGCCTGCCGCTGGGATGCTGGAAACGCCGCCACGGGCTTGGGCGCGGCGCACGAATTCTGGTCCGCGCTGCGACTTACCACGCCCCGCCGGACGGTAGCCGCACTGAGGACCGAAATAAGGGCGAAACCAAGAATCAGACGAAACACAAGCCTATTCTTCTATCGGCTTCCACGATGAGATACTTGAACTTGAGATACTTCGCCTGTCTCGCCGCCGCCTGCGCCCTGCTCACCGGGCAAAATGCCGAAGAATTGCTTACCAACGGCATTGAGCAGTTGCAGAAGGGCCAGTACGCCGCCGCGCGAGAAAACTTCGAGAAGACCCTGGCGCTCTCTCCCGCCGACGCCCGGGCATTGGCCTATCTGGCCGTTACGCGTGCGTCGCTGGGGGAATGCGGCAATAATCTGGGCGAGCTGCGCCACCAGTTTGAACGCAATCGCGATCCGGAATTGCGCAAGCTGACCGGAATCGCAATTATCGACTGCCTGCTGCCTCGCAATGATTTCGCCCAGATCCTGGGCACGCTCGGAGAGCTGGAGCAGCGCTACCCGGCCGATCCCGACGTGCTCTATGAAGCCGCCCGGGTACACCGGCTCGGCTGGGCTCAGTCCATGGCGCGATTGATGCGGACCGCTCCCGATTCGTGGCGCGCGCACCAGCTCTCCGCCGAGGTCCACGAAAACCAAGGCCGCTGGAAAGAAGCCGCCTCCGAATATGGAAAGGCCCTCGCGCAAAATCCGTCGGCGCTGCGTTTGCATTATCAGCTCGGCATGGTGCTGCGGCACGATGCGGATCTGGAGCCGGCGCGCAAGGAATTTGAAGCCGAGCTGGTGCTGAACCCGGCGGATCTGGCCGCTGAATATTATTTAGGCGATATCGATCTGGCACAGGAAAAACCCGCCGCCGCGGCTGCGCACTTTGAAAAGGCGCTCCAGCGGCAGCCGCAGTTCGCCGAGGCGCTGGTAGGCCTGGGGCGCGCACAGCTTGCGCTGCAACAGACCGCGGAAGCGATTCAGTCACTCGAACGCGCGGTGCAACTGCAGCCGGAGATGCAGGCGGCGCACCATCATCTGATGCTGGCGTATCGCGCCGCCGGTAAGACGAAACAGGCGCAAAAGGAAGAAGAGCTTTCACAAAAGCCGCCCTCGAAGTAGGGCGGCGCTCTATTGCAATGTGTACCGCCGGATCATGGGTGGGCTGGCTGGAGCGGTTGTGTCGATACTGCCGTCGTCCTTGAAGCGGTTCCAGCCGCTGTTGGCGATGTAGTAGAACTGCTTTCCCACCAGCACGCCGTGCGTGGGATCGCCCAGCTCCGGTATGGCTTTTTCGATGGCTTCCCAGCGCAGCGCTTTCGTATACGCTCCATCGGTCCAGATTCGGATCACGCGCTCGGGATGCGTGCCGTTCTGAACGGCGATGAGGCCGCCAGGCGCTACATAGAGTCCGTCGATCCCCGTGAGGGCCAAGCTCGCGGGCACATCCAGCCAGCCGATGCCGCCGCTTTGCAGATCCACAATCGCGATCCCCAGCGTGTAATCGGCCACCAGCAGCCGCGTGCCATCCGGCGTGAGAGCAGGCGTCTGCGGCGAACCGAAATTCCCTTTGGGCACTAACACCTCGAGCTTGTCCTGGCCGGGATGAATCGTATAAACGGTTCCATCCACGCTATCGGAGACGTACACATCGCCGCTCGGGCTTAAGGTCATATCTCCGAGCACGTGCGATTTGCTATCGGCGGGAACCTCATAGCGCTTCTCGAGACGCGCGGTTTCCAGATCGTAGCGCAGCACGGCGGTCCGGTGAGCATCCTCTTTGCGGTACGCCGCCGCCTGCGCCATGGCTGCCGTTGACGCCCACAAACGGCGCCGTTTCGAATCCACCGAGAGCGCCAGAATCGACCATACGCCATCTTGACCCTCAGCGATAAAATCCTTGAGCGCGCGGTCCGGACCAATTGCGAAAATTTTGCTGCGATGCACGCTGCTGGCGTAGAACGTGCGCGTCTTGGGATCGTACGCGAGATCCTCGGTGAGCGCATCGGGATCTGGAAAGGTAAAAAAAAGTGGTGGCGTGAGAAACCGGCGCGCGATTCCGTTCCATCTGGCGCTCAATCGCGGCCATTTGCGGGGAATCGAGCAAACTTGCCAGATTCGGGTCTTTCCGCGGATCCAGATCGAGTCCCGAATCGGCAAATTTCTTCAGCCAGTCGATCGCCGCTTTGGTGTGCCCCAGCAGCGCTTCGGCTAACGCCAAATTATAAAGTGTTCCGCGGACACCAGGAAATTCGGCGTGCTGCTTGAGCAGGAGCTCGCGCATGGTGGCGTAGTCCTTGCCTTGAAACGACTTGACGACCGCGGCGCGTTGCTGCCGCCAGTTATCCGCCTCACCGGCCACAAGAAGTCCCACCGTGCAGGCCAGAAGTATCGCCGTGCGGAAGCCCATTCCTTATTCTCCCGCTGCGAGAACCGGATGGAACTGAAATGGGGTGAATGGGCGGCCACCGGGGGCCGCCCTTTTTCATTCTCTATCGCTCAGTTTCGGGATGCAGATGCCGCCAGCGCCAGTACTCGGCCTGCTGTTGGCGGTTCATGCGGTTATATTCGCGGTAATCGCGACGCTGCTCCTGCATATAGCGCCGGTGAGCCTGGCTCTCATGGTCATTCCACTCGTGATAGTCCCGGCCTTCGCGGTCATAGTAGCGCTTGACTCGGTTGCGGTGATGGTCGTCGTCGTCGGCTTTCATCGACACTGGCGCCAGCAAAGCGGCCCCCAGTGCGAGCGCACTTAGATATCGAAACATTTGGTTGATCCTCGGAAGTTAGAGGGCGCGGGGGGCTTTCGGTTACGAGATATAATCGTCGCAGTTGGCGATCATGCGGCGCGGTGTCATGCTTTTGCTGCTTTCCGTAGTACTTGGATCGCTCTCCGCGCAAACCTCCAGGCGTCTCGATCTGACCACAACCCAGGCCGCAAAGAAGTTCTACGTCGTATTCGCGTCGCGCAACGACACTACCACGGGGCACGCTTTCATCGTGTGGGGCGTCGAGGACGACAAGCGCCGGTGCAGCACAGTGCAAGCCCTGGGGCTCTACCCAGAGAGCGACAGCGGCACGTGCCGAACCGCGTTCGGCACGGTGTCCGGGCATCTGGTGGACGAGAAAGTCAACCACAGCGTGGGCAAGATCGCGGCCCAGCTGACCGTAAGAGTGGATGAGGCCGTCTTCAACGAATCCATAAAGGCGGCGCGCGAGTGGGACTGCCGCCATGACTTCTCGCTGCTCAATCGCGATTGTGTGGAGTTTCTGAGAGTGGTGGGATCCGCGCTGCATCTAAACATGCCACGCCGCCGCGTTACACGCTGGAGTCCGCACAGTTATGTGCGGGCGCTGCTGGCAACCGTGGACGACGGAACGCTAATTGAGCGCGCCGCGGCGGAGTGATACCATCGCCCCATGCGAATCCTTGTCACCTCCTGCGGCCTGGCCGCGATCGCGCTGCTGACCGGCTGCGCGCGCTCCCGCATCACCACCGACATCCGGGCCAATGGTTCGTGGGCCCGCACCGTGGCTCTGACGGGCCAGGAAAAGAAGGAAGAGATGCAAATGGCTCCGGCCCTGGAGGACATCTTCGTGATTCCGTCGGGCGCCGGATGGAAATCTCACGAGGATAAAAAGAACGGGGACCGAACCATCGTCCTGGAACGCGTGATGGCCGCCGGCGCCACGCTCAAAGGCGATCTGACGCTCAAAGACGATGAGAAGGGTAAGCTCAAACTGGTAAACGAAGCCACGGTGACTCGCGTGGGCCGGCGCATCGAGTATCGCGAGACGCTGCACTGGACCGGCGAGCCGTTGAAGAATTTCGGCGGCAACGTGAAGGCGGCGGACATCGCCGAGATCCGCGCCTCGCTGCCTAAGCCTCTGGCCACTGAGGCAAATGCCCGCGCGCTGGCCGAGAAGACCGCCGTGCTGGCCATCCCCTTGCTCTTCGGCCCGGGAGATCCGCTGCTCTCCATGGGACTGATGCATCCCGACTTGGCCGAGCGCCGCGCCAGCCAGCGGATCGGCGCGCTGCTGCTCAAGGCTCTCGAAGAACAGTTCGGCGACAAGCTGACACCCGAACAGCGCCGCGTGGTAGCGCGCAAGCTGATCGAAAAAACATTCTCGTCCGCAAAGCCGGCGCAGCCCGACCCGGCCACAGGCCCCCCCGCGAGCAAGAATTCATCGGGTATGACCCCCTTGATGTTCGTAGTAAAATTCCCCGGAAAGCTAGTATCAACGAACGGCGAAGTGGACGAGCTCACCGGCGAAGTCTACTGGGCCTTGTACCCCGAGGCCGCCTCCATAAAAGACGTGATCTTAACCTTGATCTGCGAGTAGGGCGGGCCCCCCGGCCCGCGCGGGGGCCCCGCCCCCGCACTCCCCTCACGCCGTCGGATCCAACTTAGCCTGCGCCCGCGTCAGCCGTCCTGCCCTTTGCCGCCTCCGCTCCATCAAGAGCAGTTCCCG
>JAYTVY010000367.1:0-4314 GCA_043743755.1 Bryobacterales bacterium
CCAGGGCAATCAGGGCGATGGCGGTAAAAGGACTTCTCAAGGACTTCTCCAGACTGGTCCACAGCGGACGAGTTAACGCCCAAAGGATGAACTGTGATACCGACTAGTTTAGCCCATGTGGCGCGGGGAATGCTGTGCAGGAGGCAAAAATAACTTGGCGGACCGTCGGCAGGGAAAAGCTTTCTCAGTAACCTGAGGCGATTGGTAGGGGGAAGGCCTTAGTGGCCGGCTGGTCGGGAATCGTCAGAAGGTGTTGCGGTGAAAACCAGTTCGGCGACCAGCGGGAATCCGGATCGAGGCGTACGCTGACGAAATAGCCCAGGGGACTCTGATTTGTACAGGTTTCGACGTATCCATTTAACTGATGCTCTTCGCACTGGATACAAATCCGGGCGCCGGCAGGAACAGGGTCTTCGAGGAGTAACACCGCCGTCCATTCGCCGATTTCTTCAAGATTTCCGAAGCCGCCGGTATCATCCCAGGCCACCGAAACCATCTCGGAACACAAGTGATAAGCCATGACGTTCTCTTAGCAAGTACTATTCCAACCTGGGGGGCGTCTAGGGTTCAGGAGCCAAAAATGATTAACGCGGAAGTGATCAAGGGCGTGCAGGAGCTATTGGAAGGTTGCGGAGTACACCAGCGGCAGGGGGAGAACTTCGGTGATTTCGTGGCCCGGGGACTCGGGATCAGCGGGCATCAGGCGGAAGGGCTGCTGGAAGCGCTGCATGACGGCCACACCGTGGAAGAATCGGTTCAGATCGCCGGGATAGATGCCACGGCCTGCAAACCGGACCTTCTGAATCAAGTTGCACGGGCGATTGGGTCCACGCTGGGCCGCATAGCTCATTGAATCGCTTGGATTGGCGCGAAACAATAGGCCGCCCAGCGAGTCCAATGTCCAGCCTGCGGATCTAACGGGCGAAAAAGGGGTGTACCGAAAATGCTTTGGACAATTTTAGTAGTTCTCCTGATCCTGTGGCTCTTGGGATTCAGTATGCACATCGCTGGGAGTCTGATTCACATACTGCTGGTGGTAGCATTAGTGGTGCTGGTGATCAATCTCGTCAGCGGACGCCGAGCGTAAAGGAAAGTCGACCCTAATGGATACTCCGAAGAAGCCCGCCCGCAAGAAGTCTCCCGATGCAGCAGCCCCGGAGGAGACCAAAGAGCCAGGGGTTCTAGAGGCGGCGGCACAGGCCATCGGCTCTACTCTCGGCGCTATTGCGGTGAAGACCGGCATCGCGCACCCAGAGCGCAAGTCGACGCCCGCGAAGGTGAAGATACCCAAGCTGGTGAAGAAGGACAAGCATCGCGTTCCGCGCAAGCTCAAGAAGCAGTTGCAAAAACAGGCGGCTGCCAAGAAGGGCTGAGCCTCTCTGGTCGCGCGCGTCCGCAGGTGATATTCTGCGAGGGAAGGCGGACGCGGATGAAGTGCCCGAAGGCGGTCTGGCGGCTGGGATGCGGGTTCGCGTTTCTCGGCGGTTTGTACGCGTTCCAGCAGGCGTTCCGGCAATACGCCGGCGTCGAGTACCGGCAATTCGAGCTGACGCCGGACTGGCAGGAGAAGAGCGAATGGGCTTTCGCCCGTTTGATGTATCCGCCCGGACCCAATGACGGGTACGCCGGGCGCTTCGATGGCGACTGGCGGCAAGGCCTTTCACTCTGGACCCAGGATTACCCGCGCGCGGACCGCCACTTTTCCCAGGCGCTGCGCCGCCTCACTCGCATCCACGTGCGCTCCGTCGAGCAGCCGGTGAGCCTGGAAGATGGCGACGACGTTTACAACTGGCCCTGGCTGTACGCCGTCCAAGTGGGCGAGTGGGGTTTAACGGAAGCCCAGGCCAAAGTGATGCGCGACTATCTACTGCGCGGCGGTTTCTTCATGGCTGACGATTTTCATGGCGCCTATGAGTGGGAGATGTTCGAGAAGCGCATCAAGTACGTATTCCCGGACCGGCCGATTGTCGATATCGCGGAGGACGATCCTATCTTTCACACGGTCTACGATCTGGACGATCGCTTCCAGGTGTCCGGCGAAGCGCACCTGTACCGGGGCTACAAGAATAACGGCGTCGGCGCGCACTGGCGCGGCATTTTCGACGACAAGGGACGCATCATGGTGGCCATCTCCTACAATTCAGATCTGGGCGATGCCTGGGAATGGGCCGATTCGGCTCACTACCCCGAGAAGTTTTCAGGTCTCGCGATTCGGGTTGGTGTGAATTATGTGATTTATGCCATGACGCATTGAGAAGACCGCTTGCTTTGAGCGCGGCGGTCCATCGGTCAGCGATAGGCGATGAAGAAGAGGCGGCGGAAGGGGAACAGAACGTGTCCGTCGGGCTGGCGCGGGTAGCATGCGGTGTAGCGCTCAAGCAGCATCCGCTCGAAGCGGAGGCGCTCCTGGTCTGAATTGAGCGCTGCGAGGAACGGGCGCAGGCCGGTTCCGCGGAACCACTCGAGTATCGCTTCCGGGCCGGCCAGGACGTGGTAATAGATTGTCTCCCACACATCCATGTGCGCCGCTTCGAGGGCCAGGGTGTCGTAATAGAGCGACGGGGGATCGCGGGTCAGCGCCGCGCGCGCGGCCTGCATGCGTTCGTTCCACGCGCAATCTTTCGATACCTCCAGCATCTCGCGGTGGACCGGCGAATCGTGGTGCGCGGGCATCTGAACGGCCAGCGCGCCGTTGGGCGCAAGCTGACGAAAAAGGCGGCGGCACAGCGCCGGGTGATCGGGCAGCCACTGGAACATCGCATTGGAGAACACCAGATCGAAGGGTTCCCGTGCCGTCCATGTGGCGGCATCGCCCAGTTCCCAGACGCCGTCCGGATACGCCGTGCGCGCGGCTTCAATCATCCGCGGCGAGCTGTCGAGGCCGACGATAGCCGCCCGCGGCCAGCGGCGCCGCAGCGCTTCGGTGCTGTTTCCCGGACCGCATCCCAGATCCACGATGCGGCACGGGTCGCTCAGATTCACGCGCTGGATCAGATCGATGCTGGGCTGGGTGCGCTCACCGGCGAATTTGAGATATTGCGCGGCGTCCCACTCGGCCATTACTCGAGCCTGTAGTTGGGCGCTTCCTTGGTGATGATCACGTCATGCACGTGGCTCTCGCGCAAGCCCGCCGAGGTGACGCGCAAGAAGCGCGAGTTTTCCTGGAGCTCGCGAATATTCTTGCACCCGCAATAGCCCATGCCGGCGCGCAGGCCGCCCACTAGCTGATACACCAGATCGGAGATTGGACCCTTATAGGGCACCCGGCCTTCAATGCCCTCGGGCACCAGCTTGCCGCTTTCGTCCTGCGCGTAGCGGTCGGCCGAGCCTTGCGCCATAGCGCCCATGGAGCCCATTCCGCGATAGCTCTTGAAGGTGCGCCCTTGATACAAAATCGTCTCCCCGGGGCTCTCTTCGGTGCCGGCCAGCAGGCTGCCGATCATCACCGAATCGGCGCCGGCGGCGATCGCTTTGGTGACGTCGCCCGAAAATTTCACGCCGCCATCGGAAATCAGCGGCACACCCGAGCCGTGCGTCGCCCGTGAGCACGCGGTGATGGCCGTAATTTGCGGAACGCCCGCGCCACTGACCACTCGAGTGGTGCAGAGGGAGCCGGGGCCGATGCCCACCTTAATCGCATCCGCTCCCAGATCGATCAGATCGCGCGCGCCTTCATACGTCGCCACGTTGCCCGCGATTAGTTCCACGTCCGGCAGCGCGCGTTTTACCTTTGCCACAACCTCCATGACGCGCTCGCTGTGGCCGTGCGCCGAATCCACCACCAGCACGTCCACCTTGCGCGCCACCAGCTCCTGCGCGCGCTCCATGAAGTCTCCGCCTGAACCCAGCGCTGCGCCCACGCGCAGGCGGCCTTGCGGATCCTTGGCCGCGTTCGGATACTTCAGTTTCTTCTGGATGTCCTTTACCGTGATCAGGCCCTTGAGGTTGAACTGGTCGTCCACCACCAGCAGCTTTTCCACGCGGTGGCGATGCAGGATCTTCTCGGCTTCCTCGAGCGTGGTGCCCACCGCCACGGTGATCAGGTTGTCCTTGGTCATCACCTGCGATATGGGCAGATCGTAGCGGGTCTCAAAGCGCAGATCGCGATTGGTAAGGATGCCCACCAGTTTGCCGTTCTTGGTCACGGGCACGCCGGAGATACGGTAGCGTTTCATGACTTCGAGCGCGTCGGAGATTTTGTGCTCGGGATCGATGGTTACCGGGTCCACGATCATGCCGCTTTCCGAGCGCTTCACCCGGTCCACCTCTTCGGCCTGCTTCTCTATGGACATATTGCGGTGAACGATGCCGATG
>JAYTVY010000368.1:0-2543 GCA_043743755.1 Bryobacterales bacterium
TGCCGAAGACGCGCAGCGGGAAGATCATGCGGCGGTTGTTGAGGGAACTGGCGACGAATGGCGAGGTGAAGGGGGACACCACGACGCTGGAGGATCTGGCCGTCATCGCACAACTGCGCGCAGATGAGGAGTAGGCTGGTCACAAACGGCGACTGTGACGATTCAAGAGCCGAGGTGAAATGACTCGGTTGTGTTTGCTTCTTCTCTTCGCCAGCGCTTCGTTCACGCCGTTCTCGTCGTGGAGGCGGCTTTCTTCCGAACCCGTACTTGTTCCGCGAGGTGATGGCTTTGAATCCGCCGGCGTGTTCAATCCAGCCGTCATCGAAAAAGATGGATATGTCGTCATGCTCTACCGCGCCCAAGACCGCAATGGGACCTCGCGGCTGGGCTACGCCAGCAGCTCCGACGGGAGGCACTTCACGCGCCGTCCAGAGCCCGTGCTGTCGCCAGAAGCCGCATACGAGAAGGCCGGCGGCGTGGAAGATCCGCGGCTGGTGAAGGTTTCGGGAACTTACTATCTCACTTACACCGGCTATAGCAAGAAAGACGCGCAGCTTTGTCTGGCGACGTCCGCGGACCTGATTCAGTGGGCGCGCGAAGGCGTGATTCTGCCGGCATACAAGGGCAAATGGAATACGGGCTGGACCAAGTCCGGGGCGATTCTCAATCGCAAGGTGCAAGGGAAATACTGGATGTACTTCATGGGCGACGCGAAGGATCGTCCGGGTCAGATGGGCGTGGCGTGGTCCGCGGATCTGGTGCATTGGACCGAGGCGCTGGATCATCCGGTGGTTGAAACGCGGCCGGGCGCTTTCGATTCCAAGGTGGCGGAACCGGGGCCGCCGCCGGTGCTGACGCGGGATGGCATTCTGCTGATCTACAATGGGGCCGACGATGCGCTGGTTTATCGCACTGGCTGGGTTTTGTTTGACCGCAACGATCCCACGCGCGTGGTGGCGCGCTCCGGGAGTCCGATATTCGCGCCCGAGCAGCACTGGGAAAAAACGGGGCAGGTGCCCAACGTGGTGTTCGTGGAGGGCATGCTGCGGCGCGGAGGACACTGGTTGTTCTATTACGGAGGAGCGGACAAATATGTGGGCGCTGCGACCAGCGAGATGAAAGCGGCACTCGTGGAGGAGCGGCCATGACGCGGCGCACGCTGCTGGCGGGGAGTGCGGCGCTGGGCGCGGCGGCTCAGGAGATCCTGCGGCTTCCGCCGCCCAAGGCGGACGCCCGCATCGCATACGGCCGCGATGCATCGCAGTTCGGCGAAGTGTTCCTGCCGAAAACGAAACCGGCGCGCGCGGTGGTGATTTTTATTCACGGCGGTTTCTGGAAAGCCGAGTATGATCTAAGCCACGCGGGCCACCTGTGCTCCGCGCTGGCTCGCGCGGGGGCGGCGGTGTGGAGCCTGGAGTACCGCCGCGTGGGCCAGCCCGGCGGCGGATGGCCGGGCACGTTCGACGATATCGTTCATGGCGCCGAATTCATTCGTCAGGTGGCCGGACGCTACGCGCTGGATTTGACGCGTCTGGTGGCGAGCGGGCATTCCGCGGGCGGCCATCTGGCGCTGTGGCTGGCGGCCCAGCGCGCGGTGGATCTGCGGGGGGTGGTTCCGCTGGCCGGCGTTTGCGATCTGCGCCGCGCATGGGCGCTGCGGCTCGGCGGCGGAGCAGTGATGAAGCTGTTGGGCGGATCGCCGGATGAACAAGGCTCGCGGTATCGTGCCGCCGATCCGGTGGAACTGCTGCCTATCTCGGTAGCGCAGCGAGTGCTGCACGGCGCCGAGGATACGGTAGTGCCGATCGAGATCAGCCAGCGGTTCGCGCGGGCGTCAAGTAATGCGAAGCTGACGCCGCTGCAGGGGGCCGGACACTTTGAGCTGATCGATCCGCGGAGCGCGATCTGGAAGACGGTAGAGAAAAATATTCTGGAGTGGCCCGCGTAGTCACGGGCGTGGTTCGGCGGCTTTCTTCAGATCGTATTCGGCTTGCAGGCGAATCCAGAATTCCGGCGTGCTGCCAAACAGCCGGGAAATCCTCAGGCACATGACCGCGGACAGAGGCTTCCGCTCGCCGAGAATGTCATGGATCATCTGACGCGATACACCGAGGGCCTTCGCGGCCGCCGCGGCGGACACGCCGGTCCCAGGAAGGACGTCCTCCCGGATGATTTCTCCAGGGTGTACAGGCGGCAATCCGCTAATTCTCTTCATCAAATGGTGGGTGAAGATCAGCCCAGGAGTCCGCGGAATTTGGGGGTGGTGTAGCCGGGGAAGACGGACTTCAGGTTGGGATTGCCCAGGTGCTTGACGACGATTTCGCCGAGGACATCGCGGAAATCGGTGGTCAGGTCCAAGTCGCGATTTTCGTAGAGCTGTTCGGGGGCGAGACCGGGCCAGTCGCCGTAGATTTTGCCGCCCTGGATGTTGCCGCCCATGGCGAACATGACGTTCGCGTGGCCGTGGTCCGTGCCGCGGTTGCCGTTTTCCTTGGCGGTACGGCCGAATTCGGACATAGTAACCACGGTAACGTCGGCCATCC
>JAYTVY010000369.1:0-3755 GCA_043743755.1 Bryobacterales bacterium
GCCGGTAGCGCGATTGAAGCCCTCGACCATGGTCTCTTCTTCGGTACCAACCAGCTCCGAATTGCGCCGGATCTGAATGGCGCGCTGCCGCTCTTGCACAATCGCCAGCCGCCGGACTTTTTCCTCCTCGGGAAGATGCCCGTCGAGAGCCAGCGCGGACGTATTTGGACGCGTGGAGTACTTGAAGGCAAACACCGAATCGTATTCCACGCGATCCAGCAGCGCCAGCGTGTCCTCGAAATCGCGCTCCGTTTCCCCCGGAAAGCCGACGATGATATCGGTGGTGATGGAGATGTCGCGCCTGGCGTTCTTCATCCACTCGATGCGGCGCATGTATTCGTCGCGCGTGTACAGCCGCTGCATGCGTTCCAGCACGGACGACGAACCTGACTGCACCGGCAAGTGCACGTGATTGCAAAGGGTGGGAGTCTCGTCGATGGCGTCGATAATCTCCTTGACGAAATCGCGCGGATGCGACGTAGTGAAACGCACACGGCGAATTCCGTCCACCTCACCGCACGCGCGCAGCAATCGCGCGAAATCCCAGCCCGCCGGCGAAGGATCCAGATAGCTGTTCACATTCTGCCCCAGCAACTGGATCTCGGTGTAACCCATATGCGCCAGCTCGCGCGCTTCCTTCAGCACGCTCTGGCTGGTGCGGCTACGCTCAGGCCCGCGCGTGAACGGCACCACGCAGTACGCGCAGCTCTTGTCGCAGCCTTCGATGATGGTCAGGTAAGCCCGATGCGGATTGTCGCGCCGCGCGAACGGGGTCTCGAACGTCTCGTCGGTGTCCAGATCCAGGCCGGTTACGCGCCGGTTTCCGGCTTCCAACTGCACCAGCATCTGCGGCAGCTTGTTGTAGCTCGCCGATCCCGCCACCAGACTCACATGCGGCGCCTTCTCGAAGATCTTTTCGCCTTCCTGCTGCGCCACGCATCCCAGCACGGCGAAGACTTTGCCCTTGACGTCTTTCTTGAATTGCTGGAGGCGATGAAAGACTTTTTGCTCCGCCTTATCGCGAATGCTGCACGTGTTATACAGGATCAAGTCCGCCGCTTCGGGCGTCGCAACTTGGCTGTAGCCTTCAGTCACCAAGGTCCCGATCACCTTCTCGGAATCGTGCACGTTCATCTGGCAGCCGAAGGTTTCGATGTAAAACGTCTTCATAGTTCCCGCTGACCCCATTGTAAGCCCCCGCGTCCACCGCCGACCCTCAACCGTGTCCGCGTTACTAAGGTGTTCGCCCCATTGCCGCCCATCCGCCACCGCCTTACTCTCAGGATGTGAAACTGTTGTTCGCTACTCTCTGCCTCTCCTGCGTGGCCGCGCAGGACTCCACTGTCCGCCTCAACGCCCCGGACATCAACGGACGCCGCGTAGATCAAGGGGTCCAGGTAAACTCCTCGAAATCTCCCAACGGATCATCCGTCACCGAGCGCCTGCAGTCCATAAACGGACGCATGGTCCCCTGGGAGCGCGTGGAGGAGCGGGTACTGCGCGATGACGCCTCCGGACGCGTTGTGGAGCGCTGGGTTCGCCACTACGATCAGACCGGCAATCCGACGCCGCCCGAGAAAAGCACGATCGAGGAGAGCAAGCGATCCGATGGCGGATCCACACTGCGCACCACCACATGGCGTGGCGACCTGAATGGCCACATGGCCGTGGCTGAGCGTTCCATCCAAGAAATTGTAAAAAGGGGCAGCAGCGAGACCGCCGAAACCGTGACCGAACGGCCCACCGTGAATGGCAGTCTAGAGACGGTGGAGAAGACCAGTTCCGAGAAGACGAAAACATCCAACGGCTTCGCGGAAAACACTGTGATCTATCGCAAGGGCGCGAGCGGATTCTATGAAGCCGTGCGCCTGGTGAAGGAACACACCGACGCCCCCGGCCAGAGCGTAGACAACACCGCGGAGTATGAAGTGGGATCCACGGGCGCGCTGGAACTGCACAGCCAGGACACGCGCCGCACGGTGAAGCGCGCGGACGGGTCCGAGGAAATCAACATCGATTCGTTCGGCAAGTCCGTGGACGGCACGGCGCGCTCGGCCAGCGATCGGGGCCTGGTGCTTAAGGAGCGCGAAATCATCGAGCGGACGCCGGTGGCGGGGAACGCCGTGAAAGAAACTTACAGCGTCCAGCGGCCCGTGCTCGCCGATCCCAGCCGGTTGGCGCCCGCGAAGATTATCGCCGAGGCGGTTTGCAAAGGCAAGTGCGATAGCGCGGGGTTATCCGTGGCCCAGATACATTAGCCAGCCGAGCCCGATCAGCGCCGCCACGAACCATCCAAAACAGCGGGCTGCGTAGCGCAGGCGCTCCGGATCGCTCCGCTTCGTAATCACGCCCAGGACGACGGACGTGAACAGCGCGAACAATAGAGCCGCTTCGAAGTGGGAGAGGTTCATCTTGGGCATGGATCAATCCTTCTTGCGGGTGGCGATTTCATACGCGTCCACCATCGCGAGGATATTGAGCAATCCCGCGGCTACCAGGAACTTGGTGCCGTAATCGTGAACGTGCCCCGCTACGTCCGGTTGCGCATAACCCAGCCAAACGGTCAGCAGATAGAGCAGGCCGCTGGCGAGGTCGCCGATAAAGCCGCCGACGTAAATGATGGTGGTGAGAATGTCGCCGGTCTGCGGCTGGAACATTGCCCCGCGCATCGCGAGACCGAGCAGAAACATCGCCAGCACGGACGCCGCAAGCAAGGCTCCGCGCCCATACCGCTTCAGCAGAAAATGCCCGCCCCCCGGAATCAGCCATCCCAGGGCTACCACCGGCACCCATTTGCCGATAGAAGGCGCCGGCGCCTTCTCCACATTCACAGAAGCTCCCATTTCAGTACCTAGTCTAGCGTAGAATGCGGCTAAACTAATGGCTATGGCTCGCCTCCGCTGCACGGCCCTCCTCATCCTGCTTTGCGCTCCGTTCGTGCACGCCCAACGCAAGCCCACGCACATCATTCTGGTCACCGCGGACGGCCTGCGCTGGCAGGATGTCTTCCACGGGATCGACGAATCCCTCATGAAGGAAAAATCCGCGGGCATGCAGGATGCCGCCGCTTTGCGTGACCGCCTTTCAAAAGGGACCCCCGAGGAACGCCGCAAAGCGCTTATGCCGTTCTTCTGGAATACGCTGGTCCCCAGCGGAATTCTGCTGGGCAACGCCACGCGTAACAGCGAGATGCGCGTCACCAACCGCTACCGCGTCTCCTATCCCGGCTATTCGGAAATCCTGACCGGCCGGGATCAAGACGATGTGATTCGCGGCAATGACAAGATTCAAAATCCGCTCCCCACGCTGCTGGATACGCTCCGCGACCGGTGGAAGCTCCGTCCCCGCGATGTCGCCCTTTTCGCCTCCTGGGATGTGTTCACATTCATCGGAACGCAGAAGCCCGGGTCGGTGACTATCAACGCCGGATACAGCAAGCTGGAAATGCCTATGCCCTCCGCGAGAATGGCGGCGCTCAATGAGGAACAGTTTCGCGCCACAACTCCCTGGGACTCCGCGCGTCACGATTACTTCACCTTCGCGCTGGGCTTCGAATACCTGAAAACCGCACGCCCGCGCGCCCTCTACCTCGCGTTCGATGAAACCGACGACTGGGCGCATGACCACCGTTATGACAAGGTGCTCGAGATGGCCACGGAGTTTGACCGGTACCTGGAACAAATCTGGACCTGGGTGGAGCACGATCCCGAATACCGCGGCACCACTTTGCTGGTGGTCACCTGCGACCATGGCCG
>JAYTVY010000370.1:0-1975 GCA_043743755.1 Bryobacterales bacterium
GCGATACTTCGAGTACAGGGTGACTTCTTCGTCTTTTTCGCGGGTCTTGGGATCCAGCCGCGTGAACATCTGGCGCGTGGGCAGTTTGGTGGTCTGGTCGAAATAGACGGTAGTGATCCGGTTATCCGCATCGCTGATATCTACAATCTCAACCGGCCGGTTGTCCAGCACATCCGCGCCGCGCGATTCGAACACCAGGCCGGGCTCATGCAAGCGCACGCGCAGGATATAGAAGATACTGCGAAGCGTGCTCTCCTTGTAGCGCGAGAAACGCTCGGACGGCAGCGGGCGCGCGCCGCGAAAGGTGACATCGTACGCCTCGGATTCCCCGTAAAGATAGCCGTAGTCCAGTTTCTTGCCGAACATCTGGCGCTCCCGCACGGCCAGATCGTGCGCGCTATCCTGAGCCGCGCCGTAGCGGATATAAATCTTGGCGATGGAGAAGCCCTGCAGCTTCTCGCGGTAAAACGAATACGCCCGCCCCGTCTCCACGCGATTTTGCATGGCCAGAAATTGCGAGCCGCCGAGCGCAGCCAGGCTCTCATCCACTACGCGCTTGCCGCGCTGCAGCATGGTTTCGGCGCGCAGCATTCCCGCCGCGGCCACCATAACGAACAACCAGCGCGTCATGGCTTTTTCGCGATCTCCGCCTGCGTCAAACCGGAATTAAACTTCGCCGACTGCACCACGCCATCGGCGAAGTTTTTGCCGCCCTGTATCACGGTCCGCTGAAACGGCACTTGGATTCCGTCCACTTCGCGCCAGCCGGATAGCTGATCCTCGACATCGCCCATGGCATCTCCCTTGTAGGTCAGCGTTACCGGAAGCGCGGTCTTGGGATCTATCTTAATCCGCACGCTGTTGCCTTGCTTATCCGAAATCTCGATCTCGCCTGGGGCCGCGAGATTCACCGTGCGGTCCGCGTCGCGATCGCTCAGCGCCAGCCCGTACAGCTCGCGGAACACCTCGCCTTTGGCCTGCTTCACCACCGCGGGCGGCATGGCCATCATTCCCTGCGGGCTGGAAATCCAGCCGGTGCTTCCATCCGAATAAATGGACTGCTTCATGGGCCCCATCTCCACATCCTGCCGCATGTTCAGCGGCAGCACGAAGGAGTTGGTCTGTTTCATCTTCATGGCCGCGCCCGGCGTCTGAACAGTCACCTCCGTCTGAATCCGGACATCCTTGATAGCGGCCAGCTTTTCCAGGCCGCCGAGCGCCTGCTGCATGCGCTGCAGCAACTGTTTCCCCTGGGCCAGAGTGGCGGCGTCGGCCTTCGCGGCTTCGTGTTTCGGTTCCGGAATGGTCAGGTCAATAGGCGTCACCTTCAGCCCCAATTCGCTGAGCGGCGTTTTGAAGTCCTTGGGATTTCCAACGGCCACGATAGTCAGCTGGTCCGGCCTCAGATGCTCTTTGGCGGCGCGGAGCACGTCGGCCTTGGTGACTGCCGCGATGGCTTTCTGATACTGGAAAACGAAATCCTCCGGATATCCGTAATAGCGATAAGTGATCAGCCGGTTGAGCGTCTTACTGGGCTTGTCGAATCGAAACACGAAGGCATTCAGCACTGTTTCCTTGGCGGTGTGCAGCTCCTGATCCGTCACCTCGGCGGTGCGGATGCGGTCAATCTGTTTGCTTACCTCGCGCAGCGAATCCACGGTGTGCATGGACTGCGTGCTGCCATTCACCACGAACGTCCCCGGATGATCGTACTGGGCCGCCCACGCGGCGCTGATGTTATACGCATACCCGAGCTCGGTTCGAATACGCTGCAGCAGCCGGCTCGAAAACCCGCCCCCCAGAATCTGGGACATCACTTCAAGGGCCGGATAATCCTTGTCGCGGAGGTCGCCACCCAGATGGCCTACTTCGAAGAACGTCTGGGTCACGTCGGTCTTGGACGCCAGAAACACGCCGGGCGCGGGCGTCAGATTGACGTCGGGAAATTTCGGAACGGGCGGCTGCCGATAGGTCC
>JAYTVY010000371.1:0-5769 GCA_043743755.1 Bryobacterales bacterium
CTCGGCCGAGGAGCTGCCGCAGGCGACGATCTCGCACCATCTGCAGGATTCCACACATATCGCCAACGAAGTGATCACCGGCGGCATCCAATACAAGAAGGTGCGCGTGGAGGCTAGTGGATTTTACGGTACGGAGCCGGGTGAGAGCCGATGGAACATCGACTATGGGCCCATCAATTCCTGGTCCACGCGGGTATCGGTGTTTCCAACCGCGAACTGGATGGGACAATTCTCGATCGGCCGCCTGACGAGGCCGGAGCGGCAAGAGCCGGGAGACGCCGTGCGGACCACGGCATCGCTGCATTACACGCGCGGCGGCTGGTCTTCCAGTTTCATCTGGGGGCGCAATCACAAGCTGCTGGATCACACCGACGCGGATTCGTTCCTGGGCGAGACCGTGGTGCCTATCGGAAAGATGAACTTCATCACGGGCCGCGTGGAGGTGACGGATAAGGATGAGCTGCAGGCAGGCGATCTCTTTTTCTCCGCCCATCTACCTCAAAACTTTCGCATTGGCGCGTTCACCGGCGGCTATACTCGCGATTTCAAGCTGTTCGACAGTTTGCAAACAGGGCTGGGCGCGAACATGACGGCGTACCACGTTCCGGACGGCATTCAGGCGGCGTACGGCCGCCATCCATACGGCGTCAACGTGTTCCTGCGATTGCGCCTGCGGTCAGGAGGATGAATGGCTGAATCCGAGAGAGCGTTCCCCATCCTCAAAAGCTCCACCGAGCTGGACCCGGTGTGCGGTATGCAGGTGGACCCCGCGCGCGCGGCCGGCTCCACTCTGCATGACGGCAAGCGATACTATTTCTGCGGTAAGGGATGTCTGGCGAAGTTCGAGGCCGATCCGCAAAAGTATCTGAGCGGCGCCGCGATTGAACCGATGCAGGCCGCTGAATACACCTGCCCGATGCATCCCGAAATCATACGGCCGGGACCGGGAAGCTGTCCGATCTGCGGGATGGCGTTGGAACCGGTCACCGTGACGGCGGAAGAAGGCGAGAACCCCGAGCTCATCGACATGCAGCGCCGCTTCTGGATCGCGGCGGCGCTGTCGGCCCCGCTCCTGATCCTGATGTTCCTGCGCCCGCTGGTATGGATTGAGTTCGCGCTGGCGACTCCGGTAGTGCTGTGGGCCGGCTGGCCGCTGTTCGTGCGCGGATGGGCTTCGGTAGTGAACCGCAGCCCCAACATGTTCACGCTGATCGCCATGGGCACCGGCACGGCATACGGCTACAGCGTGCTCGCGATGCTCTGGCCGGACCTGTTTCCCGCTTCCTTTCGAATGCACGGCGAGGTGGCGGTGTACTTCGAGCCCGCCGCGGTGATCGTTACGCTGGTGCTGCTGGGGCAAGTGCTCGAGTTGCGCGCCCGATCTCAGACTTCCGGCGCGATCCGGGCATTGCTGGGACTCGCGCCCAAGACCGCGCGCATCGTGCGGAACGGCGTGGAGGAAGACATCAGCCTGGAACAAGTGCGCGCCGGCGACCTTCTGCGCGTGCGTCCGGGCGAGAAGATTCCGGTGGACGGCGCGATCGTGGAAGGCTCCAGCTCGGTGGATGAATCGATGGTGTCGGGTGAGGCGATCGCGGTGGAGAAGAGTACCGGCGCGCAAGTCACCGGCGGCACCGTAAACGGCGCGGGCGGATTCCTGATGCGAGCCGAGCGCGTGGGCGCGGGCACGCTGCTGGCGCAGATCGTGAAGATGGTGAGCGAGGCGCAGCGGACGCGAGCGCCCATCCAGCGGCTGGCCGATCTGGTGGCCGCATGGTTTGTGCCCGCGGTGCTGGTGGCCGCGGCTGCCGCTTTCGGCGCCTGGGCGATATGGGGTCCCGAGCCGCGCATGGCGTACGCGCTGGTGAATGCCGTGGCGGTGCTGATTATCGCGTGTCCTTGCGCGCTGGGCCTGGCGACGCCGATGTCGATTATGGTGGGCACCGGGCGAGGCGCACGCGAGGGCGTGCTGATCCGCAATGCCGAAGCTCTGGAAGCCATGGAGAAAGTGGACACGCTGGTGGTGGACAAGACCGGCACGCTCACGGAGGGCAAGCCCAAACTGGTGGCGGTTGACGACAACGAGTGGCTGCGCCTGGCTGCCAGCCTGGAACAGGCTAGCGAGCATCCGCTGGCCGCGGCCATCCTGGCGGGCGCGCGGGGACGCGGCCTGGGGTTGTCAGCGCCAACAGAGTTTCGCAGCACACCCGGCCAGGGGGTCAGCGGCTTAGTGGAGGGCCATCGCGTATCGGTGAGCAACCAGGGCCCGGAGGATCTTCGCGAGCGGGCGGACGCGCTTCGACGCGAAGGGCAGACGGTGGTGTTCGTTGCAGTGGACGGCAAACCCGCCGGCCTGCTGGGCGTGGCGGACCCCATCAAAGCATCCACCCAGGAAGCCATCGAGATGCTGCATCGTGAAGGACTGCGCATCGTGATGCTCACGGGCGACAGCCGGATCACCGCCGAAGCGGTGGCGCGGAAATTGGGCATCGACGAAGTGGAAGCGGAGGTGCTGCCCGCGCAAAAGGCCGAGGTGGTTCGCCGCCTGCAAAGCCAGGGCCGCATTGTAGCCATGGCCGGCGATGGCATCAACGACGCGCCGGCGCTGGCCCTCGCTCGAGTGGGGATCGCCATGGGCACGGGCGCCGATATCGCCATGGAGTCCGCCGGAATCACGCTGGTGAAAGGCGACCTGCGCGGCATCGCCCGCGCGCGCCGCCTGAGCCGCGCCACCATGCGCAACATCCGCCAGAACCTCTTCTTCGCGTTCCTGTACAACGTAGCAGGCGTTCCCATTGCGGCCGGCGTGCTGTATCCGGTCTTCGGATTGTTGCTTAGCCCCATGATCGCCAGCGCGGCGATGACTTTCAGCTCGGTGTCGGTGATTGGCAATGCGCTGAGGCTGCGGAACGCGCGGCTGTAGTTGTATAAGAGACAGGCCGGAGGCCTGTCCTACAATGTCTCTTTGATCGATCTACACACACATACGAATGCTTCCGACGGCAGTTACACGCCGGCTGAGTTGGTGGACGCCGCACAGGATGTGGGCCTCGAAGCGCTGGCTATCTCGGATCACGACACCTTCGCGGGGTATGACGAAGCCGCTCCGCTGGCCGCGGCGCGCGGGCTCGAATTGATCCCCGGGGTGGAACTCAGCACGCGGCTCACCGCGGGACGCGACTTCAACGTACATGTCCTGGGCTATTTCCTGGATTGGCCGCCTTCCTCCGCTTTTCGCACATGGCTCGACAAACTGGTAGGGTCGCGGCGCGAGCGCAACGTGAAGCTGGTGGAAAAGCTGCGGGGCATGGGCGTCGACATCTCGCTCCCTGAAGTGGAAGCGCTGGGCCGCAGCATCACGGGCCGCCCGCATTTCGCGCGTCTGCTGGTGAACAAGGGTCACGCGGCGAACACCGAAGCGGCGTTTCGCGACTATCTGGCGGAATCCGCGCCGGCGTTTGTGCAGAGACGCGGGCCGCCAGTGGAGATCGGAATCCAGGAAATTGCATCCGGCGGCGGGCTGCCGGTGCTGGCGCATCCGGTGCGGCTGGGCGTGCGCGATCACGCGGCCGAAGCGGCACTGATCGGCGAAATGCGCGACGCCGGACTAGGGGGCATTGAAGCGTACCATTCGGACCACCGTCCCGAGGATGTGCAGCGTTATCTCAAGCTGGCCGAGAAGCTGGATCTGGCGGTGACGGGAGGAACCGATTTCCACGGATCGGCGAAGCCCGATATCGCGCTGGGCACGGGGCGGGGAAACGTAAACGTGCCGTACTCGGTTTTGGAGCGACTCAGGGCGATCCGGCGGCTTCCTTGAGCCGGGAAAATCCCAGACGCCGTTGGATATAGAATATTCAGTACGAGCGTGCCTGACAGTCACGCGTTAATAAGGAGTGAACATGTGCGATCAGGATCATTTTGAGGACGACAGCAAGGCGTACGAATCTCTCGGTCTGGTATCACGGAAGCAATTCGGCGTCATGGTGGGAGCCGGGATCGCCATGCTGCTCCCTGGAGTGGCGAACGCGGCTGCCGTGACGGAATCGGAGGTGAACGTCACCACCCCGGACGGTACCGCGGACTGCTACTTCCTGCACCCCGTGAGCGGCACGGCTCCCGGCGTCCTGGTGTGGCCGGATATCTTCGGCCTGCGTCCTGCATTCCGCCAGATGGGCAAGCGGCTCGCCGAATCGGGCTATTCCGTGCTGGTGGTTAATCCGTTCTACCGTGTCAAGAAAGCCCCCACCGCGGAGGCGGGCGGCGCCACCCCGATTCAGCAGGTGATACCGTTGGCGCGCGCGCTCAACGAGACTTCGCACATGACGGATGCGAAGGCATTCATCGGCTGGCTGGACCAGCAATCCTCGGTTGCCAAGAATCGAAAGGTGGGTACGCAGGGTTATTGCATGGGCGGACCCATCGCGTTTCGCACCGCGGCCGCTGTGCCCGATCGCGTCGGAGCCGTAGCCTCTTTCCATGGCGGCGGACTGGTGACGGACCAGCCCAACAGCCCGCACCTGCAGGCCTCGAAGAGTAAGGCGCAATTCCTGATCGCGATCGCGGCCAATGACGATGCGCGGTCTCCGAATGACAAGACCACGCTGAAAGAGACGTTCGCCAAGGCGAGCCTTGCCGCCGAAATCGAAGTGTACACTGGCGCCGCGCACGGCTGGTGCCCGCCCGATTCGCAGGTTTACAACGAAGAACAGGGCGAAAAGGCCTGGAAACGTCTGCTGGCGCTATACGGAAAAGCTTTGGCGTAAAGGGGCCCTTGCGGGACGGGTTGCCGTCCGCGCATCGCGCTCCTCCACTGCGAGTTACGGCCGAAGCCGGCGCCTTAGGCACCGGCGCCGCCGCGGCCAAGCGGTAACCTTTTAGCGTTCCCCTGGTATTACCCAACGTGTGCGATCAAACGGACAGCAGCCTCATGGAAGCGGTCCGGCAAGGCGACCTCAACAGCCTTGCCGTCCTCTTCGAACGGCATCACAAATCGCTGTTCCACTTCTTCGTGCATGTGAACGGCAATCGCGACCTCTCGCGAGACCTGGTTCAAGACGTTTTTCTGCGGATCTTGAAGTACCGCCAGAGCTGGCAGCCGGATCGATCCTACACCGCCTGGATGTACCAGATCGCGCGCAACGCTCAGAATGACGCGCTCAGCAAGCGCAAGGTGGAAACCGAGCTGGTGGATACGGATTCAGTGAGTAACGATGCCATGGACGACAAGCTCAATCGCAAACAAGAAGTGGCCACCCTGCGCCGTGCCATGGCGCGGCTGCCGCTGGAGAAGCGGGAACTGCTGGTGCTCAGCCGCTTCGAAAATCTGAAGTACGAACAGATCGCGTCGATTCTGGGCGTGGATGTGGGCACGGTGAAGGTCCGGGTCTATCGCGCCGTGCGCCAGCTCGGACAGATCTTCTTCGAGCTTTCCGGAGAGAAGGTATCCATATGAATTGCGAACAAGCCCGAGCCAGTTTCGTGGACTATTGGCGTGACGATCTGGATGACGCCGCCACTGAGTTTCACGCGCACCTGGGCGAGTGCCATCAATGCCGGACTGAAGCCATGGAGCTGCGCGGAGTCTGGATGCGGCTGGGCGAGCTGCCCGAAGCCGATCCGGACATAGCTATGAGGCTGCGCTTCTACGATTCACTGCAGGGCTGGAAGCATCGCGAAGCCGAGCGTTCGCGGCCATTCTGGTGGCTGCGGCTGCCCGCGGTCCAAATCGGACTCGCCGCGGCGATGCTGGTAATCGGCGTCGCTATC
>JAYTVY010000372.1:0-2124 GCA_043743755.1 Bryobacterales bacterium
GATTCCCTTCTATGCCATCCTCGATGCCGACGAACGCGTCATCGCGACCTTTCCCGGCCTCACTCGTAATCCCGAAGAGTTCATCGCATTCTTGAAGACACCCAAAACATGAAGCCTCTCGCCCTCCTGATTGCCACCGCGCTCTTGCTTCCCGCCGCCGACCCCATCCGGGGCTTTCCTGCTTCGCAATGGGCCGCCGAACGCGATCTGGAACACAAGGCCCAAGCGATTCCGAGCCCCGGCCGAATCCGCGCTTATTTGGAGCGCATGTCGCGCGAGCCGCATCACGCCGGATCCCCCGCCTCTCGCGCGGTCGCCGAGTATGCGCTGGGCTTGTTCCGTGAATTCGGACTGGATGCGCACATCGAAGAGTTCGAGGCGCTCCTTCCCTACCCCACCTCGCGCAGTCTCGAGTTGACGGGTCCCACGAAGTTCCGCGCCTCGCTTAAGGAACCGGCCCTCGCCGAGGATCCCACGTCCGCGCAGACCACCCAACTCCCCACTTTCAACGCCTACTCGGCCGCGGGTGATGTCACCGCCCAGCTCGTATACGCCAACTACGGAATGCCCGAGGATTACGAGCAGCTGAAGAAGCTCGGCATTGACGTCAAGGGCAAGATCGTCATCACGCGCTACGGCAAAGGCTGGCGCGGCGTGAAGCCCAAGCTGGCCGCTGAACATGGAGCGGTAGCTTGTTTGATCTACTCGGATCCCCACGACGACGGCTATTTTCAGGGCGAGGTCTATCCCCAAGGCGCGCTGCGTCCGCCCGACGGCGTGCAGCGCGGCAGCGTGATGGATATGCCGCTCGCGGTGGGCGATCCGCTGTCGCCCGGCTGGGCATCGGAGAAAGGTTCGCGGCGCTTGCCGATTTCCGAAGCGCGCACCATCATGAAGATCCCGGTGATGCCCATATCCTACGCCGACGCCGCTCCGTTACTCGAGTCGCTGGCAGGTCCGGTAGCGCCCGAAGCGTGGCGCGGCGCGCTGGGCTTCACGTATCGCATCGGCCCGGGTCCCGGCGCGGCGCACTTCAAGATCGATTTTGACTGGTCCACCCGGCCGCTGCATGACGTCATCGCCGTAATCCCCGGCAGCGAGTATCCGGACGAGTGGATCATTTACGGCAATCATCACGATGCCTGGGTAAACGGCGCGCACGATCCGCTGAGCGGCGCATCCTCGCTCCTCGAAACCGCCCGCACCCTGTCCGAGCTGCGCAAACAAGGCTGGAAGCCCAAGCGGACCATCGTGCTCGCGCTGTGGGATGGCGAGGAGTTCGGCCTCATAGGCTCCACCGAATGGGTAGAGAAACACGCCGAGGACCTGAGTCGTAAGGCGGTGGTCTACATCAATTCCGATACCAACTCGAAGGGCCGCCTGGGCGCATCCGGATCTCATACGCTGGAGCGCTTCATGAGCGAAGTGCTGCGCGATATTCCGGACCCCGCCGATAGCGCCAAGACGCTGCTGGAATCCGTGCGCACCCGGCGTGGAGCTTCCCCCGACGGGCAAGTGGAGTCAACGCGCCCGGGCTTCCATCTCGGCCCGCTCGGCGCCGGCTCGGATTACGTGGCGTTTCTGGATCACGTTGGAATCGCGAGTCTGAATTTCGGATTCGGCGGCGCCAATCAGGGCGGTGTGTACCATTCCATCTACGACGACTTTACGTGGTACAAGCGTTTCGCCGATCCGGATTTCAGTTATGGCAAGGCTCTGTCGCAAGTGACCACCACCACGCTATTGCGGCTGGCCGGCGCTCCACTGTTGCCCTTCGAATTCGGCGAGTTCTCGCAGACCGTGCGCGGCTACATCGGCGAGATCAAGAAGGTGGATTTCGCCCCGCTGCTGAAGCAGCTGGACGCCACCGACGCCGCGTCCAAGCGGTTCGAATCCGCGTTGGCGGCCGCAACCCCGGAGCAGCTTCCGAACGCCAATCGCGTTCTGCTGCAGGCTGAACGGGCTCTGTTGCTTACTCCCGGATTGCCCGGCCGCGATTGGTACCGCCACAGTATTTACGCGCCGGGAATGTACACCGGTTACGGGGCGAAGACGCTGCCCGGTATCCGTGAGGCGGTGGAGGGGTCGCGCTGGGAGGAAGCAAACCGCGAGGCTCAAGATGTC
>JAYTVY010000373.1:0-2746 GCA_043743755.1 Bryobacterales bacterium
CGCCGCGCGCGCCCTGCTGCGCCATGACGATATCGCCGGCGCCGAGAAGATTATCGAGAAGGCGCTGGCTGGCCGGCCCAACTCGGCGGAGTTATTCGAAGCGCGCGGTGAACTGCGCTTCCGCCAGGGCGATATTCCCGCGGCGGACGCGGATTATCGCAAGGCGATCGAGCTCGACGGCAAGCTGGCGCGTGCATTCTGGGGGATGGCGCGAATCTATCGCGCCGCCTCCCTTTACAAGAAAGCGCAGTTGTACTTTTGGCAAGCCCACACCTTCGATCCGCTGGACGGGGACATCTTCCATAGCTGGATCGAGGTCCTGAAACGGCCGCAGCGCATCGCGGAGCTTCAGAAGTTCGTGGACGATGCGCCGGCGGAGGCGCGGGTGAGCGAGATCCCGCATGCGCGCGAGCGCCTCGAATTCGAGCAAAGCCTGGGCGACACGAAGCTGCACCGGCTTACCAGCGCGTATTCGGCAACTCAGATTCCATTCGCAACGCTGCTGTGGGATCCAAAACATGTTAGCGGTTTCGCGATTCCCGTGAGCATTAATGGCTCAAAGCCGCTGAAGCTGGAGATCGATACGGGAGCTGGAGGCATCCTGATCAACTCCAAGGCCGCCGAGAAGCTGGGACTACGCAAGCTTCGAGACATCAAGGTGAAAGGAATCGGGGACGAGGGCGAACGCGCCGCGTACGCCGGCATGGCGGACACGGTTCGCATCGGAAGCGTTGAATTCGCCAGCACGATTGTGGAAGTGTCCGACAAGAAAGGCTTCCCGGACATCGACGGGCTGATCGGCATGGATGTATTCTCCGATTTTCTGGTGACGCTGGATTTCCCGAAACGGGTGCTGCGCCTGACGCCGCTGCCGAATTACGCGAACGACGGCGAACCGCACGATCGCGCGATAAGCCCCGAACTGAAGGGCTTCACGGGCGTGTACCGGTTGGGGCACTCGCTGCTGATTCCAACGCGAGTAAGCGATTCAGCGCCGGTGCTGTTCATCATCGATACGGGCGCGGGGCGGACGCTTATCGCAAGCGATCTGGCGCGGCAGGCCACCAAGGTTCACCGGGACGATGCGTACGGCTCCATCCATGGACTATCCGGCAAGGTGAAGGAGACGTATGTTACGGACGCGCTGGTGCTTCAGTTCGCGGGTTTCCGCCAGAAACATCTGGATATGTCATCGTTCGACTTTTCAAAAGTGAGCCGCGCGCTCGGGATTGAAATCAGCGGGTTTCTGGGACTGCCGCTGCTCAACCTGTTCGAGGTCACTATCGATTACCGCGACGGGTTAGTGAAGTTCATATACCCGGGCGAGCGCTAAGCGGATTGAGATCACGGCTGCGATTTGTACAGCGGACCAAGTTTATCCCGCAGATGGTCCAGCAATTGCGGAGGAAGATGGCGTGCGCGTCTGGCGCCCTCGCCTGCCAAACGCCAGGCCGCGTATTCCGGCGCCGCGGCCGGCCAGGCGCCCAGCGGCTGCCAGCGTTGGGGCCACATCCGGATCGCCTGCAGGATGGCCAGCTCGTGGGGCGAGCAATCCTTCGAGGGCGCGGCGTGTGCAATCACGATGTCCACCGGCACGTCCTCCATTGCGGCCATCACCGCGGCGGGGGTGGTGAAGCGCTGTGAGTATTGGGTGGCGTTCCAGTCCGCGCTGGCGAGCAACTTGATGGCACGGATGCAGAGAACCCCGGGAAGGCGGGATTCGCGCGAGGCGATTTCGGCTATGATGCGTCCTTCCGAGCGTGCCACCAGCAGCGCGGGATCCCCCGGCTGCTGGAGGATGGCGGTGACCAGTTCCCGGGCACCATCCGCGCGCCCTTGATACGCCGACGGCGCGGCCACTAATACCGAGACCACGCCGCATACCGCCAGCGCCAACGCCACCCGGCTATCGCGGCCGAAGACGGGCGCCGGCAACTTGGAATCTATCCAGCGCACGCCGGCGCAAGCCAGCAGCATCGTCGACGGGAGCAAGGGGATTAAATGGCGAGGCTCGATGCCCACGGGCGCCACCAGCATGGTTTCCAAGATGGCGAACGGCTGAACCAGGATGACGGCCCACAGGCCAGTGATGCGCCGCACGCCGGCGAGCGTTGCGGCGGCCCCGATCAGGACCAGCGCCGCCAGCGGCAATCCCACCACGCCGGTAATCATTCCGGGCAGCTTCGCCAGCCGGGCAATGGTCTGATCCGCCGAAAGCCACCCGATGAGGCCGGTTTCCGCCAGACGCCAGGTAAAAAGCCACCACGGAATGTACAGGGCGCCGATAATCGGCACTGGAAGCCAGGTGGCCGCTTTCTTCCATATCGCGAGGCGGCCCGCCAGCAGCGTGGCTATCGGCGGAACCAGCAGAACGTAGCCGGCACTCGATTTCGTGAACAAGGCGGCGGCGGCCAGCAACCCGTACCACAAAGAATCGGCGGTGCGCCCGGTATCCAGATACCGGCCCCAGGCGACACATGCAAGAAACCCGAGCAGAGCCACCAGAGTATCCGTCAGGACCATGTTGTCGCTCCAGCGCAGGATGGGGAACAGCGAAACCAAGAGGCCCGCAATCACGCCGGCCGCGAAGTTGAACTGTTTCGCGACCTCAGTGAACACCGCCCAGGCCAGCGCGGCCGCGATGAGGGCGATGAGCACCAGCACCGAGGCGCGCGACACTCCAAACAAGAGCATCCAGATCGCTTCGATGAGATAAAACAGCGGAGGCCAGTGGCCTAGTGCAACC
>JAYTVY010000374.1:0-4637 GCA_043743755.1 Bryobacterales bacterium
CGGGATCCCCTCCGAATACTGCGCCGGATTATCGAAGGTCGCCTTATCGATCACTTTGTCCGCGTCAAACACCGCGATGTCCGCATCCGCGCCCACTTGAATCCGGCCTTTCGTCTTCATCCCCAGCCGGTCCGCGGGCATCACCGTCATCCTGCGCAGCGCCTCCGTCAACGTGAGCGTATGCTGCTCGCGAACATAACGGCCCAGCACGCGCGCGTACGTTCCCGCCGCCCGCGGATGACCCTTCCCGTTCTCGATAATTCCGTCGCTTGCGATCATTACCAGCGGATTCGCCAGCGCCAGGCGTACCACGTCTTCGGGAATACTGTGAATCGCGACCATGCCGCCCTGCTTGCGATACCTCGCGAACGTTTCCGCCGTGAGGCGCTCGCCGGTCTGCGCCCACTGCAGGTCGCCGTAACCGATCGACATACGTTCTTGCCAGCCATCGTCGAACACGGCCGATCCCAGGTCCGTCATCCCCGCCGTATATGGATACGCTTCCGTGGTCACGTCCAGCCCGCTCTTGCGCGCGCCTTCGATCATGCGCAGGCACGTATCCGTCTGCCGCATTCCCATGCTGGTGATGTGCACAATGTGGAGCGACGCCCCGGTGGCAGCCGCGTCCGCCAGCACTTCCTGCAGCGAGTCGATCACGCCGGGCTCTACCGGCCCGGATTGCCGCATGTGCACGTACACCGCGGTCTTCCGCTCGGCTGCCAGGGCGAACAGATCCAGTATTTCCTCGCGCGTCGTCTTCGGCACGTATGCGATGCCCAGCCCGATGCCCAGCGCGCCTTCATCCAGACCTTGGCGGACTCGTTTGTAGATTGCGCCGCGCTGGTCCGCGGTTGCCGCCCCGGTCGCTGCCGCGTCGCGCGGCAGCAGACTGCCCGAATCTCCCAGCACCGCCATGCGCGCGCCGATATGCCCGGACGTCGCGCCGAAGTTCACCAGCGCCTTGCCGTCCCGCGCCGCGTACCAGGGCGTCACCGGCGACACTCCCGCTTCCATCTCCAGCGCCGTCGTTACTCCGTCCCGCGCTTTGTACGCGTACGCCTCGGGCGTCTGCCCGTGCGAATGCAGATCGATAAATCCCGGCGCCACCACCAGGCCTTTCACATTTACCACCAGCTTGCCCTGCAGCGGCGATGCCGATACGGCGGCGATTTTCGCTCCCCGGATGCCCACATTCCGCACTCCGTCCAGGCCCGATGCCGGATCCATTACCCGGCCTCCCGCCAGCACCACATCGTACTGCTGCGCGAAGACGGATACACCCGCCAGCAGCATCATCGAAAGTCGAATCATGCGTCCCCCCCGATTGCGAAACACCAGTGTTCATGATAGAACTCCTCTTGCGGCGCTTATTGATTCGCCCCGGCGGGATAGGCGATTGCATCCTGTCGCTGCCGGCACTGGAGTACCTGCGCGCCGGATACACGGAGGTCTGGACGCCGTCCGCCGTGGTCCCGCTCATCCGTTTCGCCGATCGCGTGCGGTCGCTCGCTTCCACCGGTCTCGATCTCCTGGGACTGCCTGGAGTGGAGCCTCCGCCGGGGCTGGTGGACCAATTGAGATCGTTCGACTCTATCGTCTCGTGGTACGGCGCGAATCGCGAAGAATTCCTCGACGCCCTGGCGCGTCTTCCGTTCGTGTTCCTCCCGGCGCTGCCCCCCGCCGACGAACGTACTCATGCCGCCGATTACTTCCTGCGCTCGGCCGGCGGCGCGGGTCCCGCGATGCCGCGCATCCAGGTCGACCCGGGGCCGCGCCGCGATTCCGTCGTGATTCATCCATTTTCGGGAAGCCCGCGAAAGAACTGGCCGCTGGACCGCTATCGCGACCTCGCCGCGCGCTTGCCCTTCCGCGTGGAATGGTGCGCCGGCCCGGATGAAGAACTGGCCGGCGCCGTTCGTTTCGAGAATCTGCATGATCTAGCGGCATGGCTCGCGTCCGCGCGCCTGTACATCGGCAATGATTCCGGCATCACCCACCTCGCCGCCGCAGCCGGCGCTCCCGTGCTCGCGCTATTCGGCGCAACCGATCCAGCTATCTGGGCCCCGCGCGGCGATGTCGTCGTGCTCCCAGGCGATTGGAGCGAGATCACCCCCGATGCCGTCCTCGCCGCCGCGCGCTTGCGGTACAGTAGTGAAACCTGAAATGTCGCCGCACTCGCAAGGCAACTGGTGGGGACGCAACTGGAAATGGGTGGTTCCAGTAGGCTGCCTGCTTCCGCTGGTGCTGGGCGCCGGCATCGTATTTCTAGTGGCGTCGTTAATTCTCGGCGCGATCAAGTCGTCCGATCCTTACACCCAAGCCTTGGCCCGGGCCCGAGCGGATGACCGCGTGAAAGCCCTGCTCGGAGAACCGATTCAGCCCGGATTCTGGGCCAGCGGAAATTTTCAGGTCAACGGATCTTCCGGCAGCGCCGACTTCTCCATTCCTCTTTCCGGCCCCAAGAGCTCCGCCACGCTCTACGTGACTGCCGTCAAAGCCGCCGGCAGATGGCAATTCACAAACCTGGAAGTCGCCCCCAAGGGTGTCGAGACCCGAATCGATTTGCGGACGCGCTCGCTGATCCCGCAAAGAGAGTAGCGATGCCGGCCGCTAGCGCTTCGGGGCCGACACGGTAATGTTCCGGAACTTCAACCCGCCCGTGTGATCGCCCTGGATATAGAACGGCCCCGGCTCTCCTTCATTCGCATCCAGCGCCCCGCCGGTAATGCCCTCAATCTCCTTTCGGTCTATGGTAGTGACGCCGTTGCGCACCACCGTCACCGTCCGGCCCACCAGAGTGACGTCGAAGGTCTCCCACTTTCCCGGTGTGCGCGGCTGTTCGGGCTGCGGCGCGATGCGCCCGTAGATGGACCCGATCCGCCGCTCCACCGGATTGCTGGTTAGAGGCTCATATTCAATCTGCACTTCATAGCGGCCGCGCAGATAGAAGCCGCTGTTGCCATCGTCGGGACAGTTCACTTCGAAATGCACTTTGAAATCGTCAAACGTGCGCGTCGTTTTCAAGTTCGCGCCATGGGCCTGATTCACCAGCAGGCCGTCCTGCACCACCCAGTGGCTGTTCGCGGGATTTCCCAGCGGCTCCCAGCCATCCAGATTCTTCCCATTGAACAATGGCTCCGGATTCCCCCAGCTCTTCGGCCGGTTGCGCTTTAACGCCGGCGCCGGAACGCCGGTCAGCGCCAGCGTGCTGTCGCCGCGCTTCTGAACGCCGGTCAGTTTCCCCTCCACTGCCTGCAGGTCCCACGTCAGCGCGGGGCTGTCGGCCTTTGCGGCGGCCAGCGTCAGCACCAGATGCGAACCCTCCACTTTGAAATCCCTCACCTCGTACACATTGCCGCCGGTCGGCTGGAACCATACCACCAGCTTGTCTTGGGTCCCCGTAACACCCAGCCACGTGGCGCGCGTGCCGTTCGGCGTAGTGATGTTGAAATCCCACCGTCCCGCGAAGTGACTTTTCTTCTGGGCAAAAACCGGCGCCGCCAGCGCCGCAATCACCATCAGCCCACTCATGAACTTGTACATGTTGGTAGTCTATTACAGACGGCCGCTGGCTTTTCAGCCGGCGTGCGATCTTAGATGAAGGGAGATCAAACCGATGGCCAAGGGCATGAATCGCAAAAAGGAAACCAAGAAGCCAAAGAAAAAAAAGGCATAGCTTCTTGTGGGACAGGCCTCCCGGCCTGTCTCCCCAAGTCCCCAGCCGCACCACGCGAATCCACATTAGTGAGTGACTGCTATCCGATTGGTTCTTTCGTATCCCGACCCCCTGGCGGCCCGCCAGGATTTTCAATCCCTTACCGCCTTTGAAAAACGGTCCCTTGGGTGCCCTCCACATTCCATGCGGACCCACATCAGTGTATGGAAGGCACTCGTACTCGCGCTGGCGCTGGCGATCTCCATGCTCGCAGCGCAGCCTGCACCCGCCACACAGGATACGCCGCCGTTCGATTTCAGCATGGTTCCTGCCGGCGGCTGGCCTCTTTGCGATATAGTTCCCGCCATTCCCTGCCCTCCCGCGGGTCAAGAACCATGGCTGTTCTCGGTCTATACGACGGCGGGTCCCGAGGTGGTTGCGTTCCAAGTTGTGCTTAGCTTCCTCCCCAAAGATGGAAAAGATGGAGACCCGCTTCAAACCGTAACCTTCGCATTCGTCCGGGACGATCGACGTTACGGCGCCAACGCGGACGGGACGCCGCTGGTTTATACGGCGCATGTGGAAGCGCTGGGTCGCATCCAGCCGAAGACCCTTAAGGTGAATGCGCTCCGGGTGAGTTTCGCGAAAGCCGCCTTCTAGCCGGAGCAGGAATGGATTCTCTTCCTGAGAGCCCAGAGCACCGTGCAGCAGCTGGTTCGCCCGTTTGACATCTGTCGCCTGACTAGCTACCATGGCCGTGGGAAATACCATGGCCAAGTGAATTCCTGCGGCCATGTGAAAGGAGCTGCGAAATGCCTGTCCAGGCCCCTGCTATCCGACCCATCAACGAATTCGAAGCCATCCTCGCCGAACTCTTCCGCAAAGCGGGCTGGCGAGTTCGCCGGCCCGCGTCAATCGGGGACCTAGGGGTGGATTTCATCTTCGACGCGAACCATAAGAAGTACGTCAAGAAGTACGTCGT
>JAYTVY010000375.1:0-3117 GCA_043743755.1 Bryobacterales bacterium
CAAGAAAGCCGCCGCGGCGGCGCTGGAGCCGGTGGGGGCGCTGGCGCGGGCCTGACTGGAATAATTTATGTTTCCGAATCTTGACAGCAAATCGGCACAACAAGTCACCTGGGAGCAGCGGCTGCTGCGCAATGGATCGCGCTCCAAGGCGGCGCTGAAGCCGGAGTATCAGGAACTGAAGTTCACGCTCCACCGCAAGCTGGTGGACAAGATCAATCTGGAGGCGCTGGCCACCATCGACAACCAGCGCGTGCGCGGTGAAGTGCGCCAGGCGCTGATCTCGCTGATCGACAGCGAGCCGACGCTGCTCAGCTCGCTTGAAAAGCAGCAGATCAGCGAAGAAGTGCTGGACGAGGTCTTCGGACTGGGCCCCCTCGAGCCGCTGCTGCAGGATCCCACCATTTCCGACATTCTAGTGAACACGCACAAACAGGTGTACGTGGAGCGCAAGGGTTTGCTGGAACTCACCAGCGTCACCTTCCGCGACGACCAGCATCTGCTGCGGATCATCGACAAGATCGTTTCGCAAGTGGGCCGCCGCGTGGATGAATCGACGCCCATGGTGGACGCCCGCCTGAGCGATGGCTCGCGCGTCAACGCCATTATTCCGCCGCTGGCCGTGGACGGGCCGCTGCTCTCCATCCGCCGTTTCAGCACCGATAAGCTGATGCCTCCCGACCTGGTGGACCGCAAAGCCATGACGCCGGGCATGATGGAGCTGCTCGAGGGCGCCGTGAAGGCGCGCCTCAATATCGTCATCGCGGGCGGCACCGGCGCCGGCAAGACTACCCTTCTGAACGCTCTCAGCGCGTTCATCGCCCCCAAGGAACGCATCATCACCATTGAGGACGCGGCCGAGCTGCAGCTAAAGCAGCCGCATGTGGCCCGCCTCGAAACCCGGCCGGCCAATCTCGAAGGCACCGGCGCCGTGCGCCAGCGCGAATTGCTGGTCAACTGCCTGCGTATGCGGCCGGACCGCATCGTGGTGGGCGAGGTCCGCGGCGAGGAAGCGCTGGACATGCTGCAGGCCATGAATACGGGACATGACGGGTCGCTGACCACGGTGCACGCCAATACGCCGCGAGACGCCGTCTCGCGCCTGGAAGTCATGGTCTCGCTGGCCAACTCCAATATGCAGCTGGTTTCAGTGCGCCAGCAGATCGCCAGCGCCGTGCACCTGCTGGTGCAGGCGGCGCGCATGAGCGATGGCTCGCGCAGAGTGGTCAACATCACCGAAGTCACCGGCATGGAAGGCGACGTTGTCACCCTGCAGGATATCTTCGTGTTCGAAAAACGCGGCTTGAATCCGGAGGGCCAGGTAGTGGGCAGATTCGCGGCCACCGGCATCCGGCCGAAATTCTACGAGAAGCTGCTGGCGGCCGGTATCCGGCTGCGCCCGGATCTGTTTGACGAACTGGTGGAGGTCTAACCCGGCCATGTTTGTAGTTGTCGTCATTGCTATCTGGATCGTCGCGATGCTCATCTGGGGTCTGTCCACGCGTTTTGTCCGGCGCTCGGATATCGACCGCGTGAAGAGCCGTTTGCTGGGCACCACCAAGGTCAAGAAAAAGGCCAGCGAAGGCCCCTCGCTGATCCGCACCGACGTTCAGGGCAGCCGCTGGTCGGTGGAGATCATGAAGCGCCTGAAGGTTCAGGTGCGCCTGCAGGCATTGCTCGAACAGGCGGGCATGAAGATCCATGCCAGCCGGCTGATTCAGACCTGCGTGATAGCGTCGCTGTGCGCATTCGCCGCGGCGTGGCTGTTTCTTCCCTCGCACTTGCAGAAGCTGGCTTTTCTGGTGGGGCTGGTGGCGGGCCTGTTTCCCCTGTGGACCGTGTTCCGGAAGAAAAAGTCGCGCTTGAAGCGCTTTGAAGAGCTGTTCCCCGAAAGCCTCGAGTTTGTAGCCCGTTCGATGCGCGCCGGGCACGCCTTTTCGGTATCGCTCGAAATGATTCACCGTGAATTTCAGGAGCCCCTCGCGGGCGAATTCCGGCGCACCTTCGAAGAGCATAACCTGGGACTGCCGCTCGAAGTGGCGCTGCAGAAACTGGCCAAGCGCGTGCCGTCGCTCGACGTGCACTTTTTTGTGTCGGCGGTGCTGCTGCAGAAGCGCACTGGCGGCAATCTGGCCGAAATCCTGGACAAGCTGGCGTACGTGATTCGCGAGCGCTTTAAGCTGCGCGGCCGCATCCGGGCCATTAGCGCGCACGGGCGCATGACCGGTATCGCGCTGACGTGTATCCCCATCGGCGTGGCCGTGCTCATGTTCTATACCAATCCCGATTACGTGAAGTTCTTCTTCACCGACGAGATCGGGAACATCATGCTGGGGGCGGCCGTGCTCCTGCAGGTGATCGGGTACCTGATTATCAAGCAGATTGTGAAGATCGAGGTCTGATATGCCGCTCCTGTTCACATTCCTGATATTCGTCGTGATGGCGGTAGTGATCGCCTTCGCGGGAATGAAGCTGTACGTGCGGCCCAAGGAAGCCCTCGAGCGCGTTACCGAGGCCAGCCTGGAGCATCATGAACCCGCGCCCAGCCATCCGAGCCTGGCCTTTCACGATCTGATCAAGAAGCTGGGCGCGCTGGTGCCCGCCTCTCCCAAGGACGTCACGGTGATGCAGCGCCGGCTGATTCGCGCCGGATACCGCGGTCCCAATGCGCTCAAGATCCTGTACGGAATGAAGGCGATTCTGGGCGTGGGCCTGCCGCTGGTAGCCAGTTTCCTGGTGCTGGGGTCGTCCACCGACCAGTCCAACAAGATCATGGTGATCCTGGGCGCGGCCGGAGCCGGATTCTTCGGACCCAACGAATATGTGCGCCAGGCCGCCAAGCGGCGTCAGAAAAAGATCCAGAAAGGTCTCGCGAATTCGCTGGATCTGATGGTGGTCTGCGTCGAGTCCGGCCTGGGCCTCGATCAGGCGATCCTGCAGGTGGCCAAGGAGCTGGAGCATGCGCATCCGGAAATCAGCCATGAGTTCGCCATTGTGAACCTCGAGCTGAAAGCCGGCAAGCGACGTGTCGAGGCTCTGCGTAATCTGGCTGAACGGACCGCGTCGGAGGACCTTAAAAAGCTAGTGGCTGTGTTGATCCAGGCTGATCGTTTCGGTACC
>JAYTVY010000376.1:0-3632 GCA_043743755.1 Bryobacterales bacterium
CCAGGTGAAGGTGTCTTCGGTTCTGCCGAAGTGACCGAAGGCGGCCGTCTTGCGGTATATGGGACGGCGCAGACGGAGATGATCGATCATGGCTTTGGGAGTCAGCGGGAAATGCTCCCGAACCATCTCCACGAGGCGCTTTTCTTCCACCGTGCCGGTGCCGAAGGTATGCACCATCACGGAGACCGGTTCAGCCACGCCAATGGCGTACGCCAGCTGCACTTCGCAGCGCGTCGCGAAACCGGCGGCTACCAGGTTCTTGGCGATATAGCGAGCCATATAGCAGGCCGAGCGGTCCACCTTCGTCGGATCCTTGCCCGAGAAGGCGCCGCCGCCGTGACGGCCCATGCCGCCGTAAGTATCGACGATGATCTTTCGTCCTGTGAGCCCGGTATCGCCGTGAGGGCCGCCGATGACGAAACGTCCGGTGGGATTGATGTGGTAATGCGTAGAGGAGTCCACCATGTCTTGCGGAACAATCGGATCGATGATGTGCTTCTTCACCTGCCGGCGCAATTCCTCGGTGGAAACGCTGTCGTGATGCTGTGTTGAAACCACCACGGCGTCGATGCGCTTGGGGCGGTTGTTGACGTATTCCACGCTCACCTGGCTTTTGCCATCGGGCCGCAGGAAGTCCAGCTTGCCCGCCCGCCGTACCTCGCTCAACTGCCGGACCAGCTTGTGGGCCAGCATAATGGGCAGCGGCATCAATTCCGGTGTTTCGTCGCAGGCGTAGCCGAACATCAGCCCCTGGTCACCCGCGCCGCCGGTATCCACTCCCATGGCGATGTCGGGAGACTGGCTCTGGATGGAATTTATGATCCCGCAAGTCTTGGCGTCGAAACCGAAAGCGGCGTCATCGTAGCCGATATCGGCGATCACGCTGCGGGTGAGCCGCGGGACATCCACATAGGTGGTGGTGGTGATTTCGCCGGCCACCATGCAGATGCCGGTGGTGATCAGAACCTCGCAGGCCACGCGCCCGGTGGGATCGTCCTTCAATACCGCGTCCAGGACCGCATCCGAGATCTGGTCCGCCATCTTGTCCGGGTGACCTTCGGTAACCGATTCCGAAGTGAAAATGTGCCGCATGCCGTCTACCACTAAGAGCCTCCTGAAGCCTTGGACTTCCGCCGATTGGGCGAGAATTACCGCGGGGAACTGTAAGGTTTAGTGTATCGCGAGCGTAACGTCGGGTCAAATCATCCGGGAGAGCTAAGGGTACCCCGCACTTTGGTGCTAAGGCTCCGCTCATGCTCTATCCTTGAAAAATGCCTCTCCATCCGCAGGCCCAGGCCCTGCTCGCTATGATGGCGGCCCAAAGGGGCAAACCGCTTAATGAGATGAGCGCTGAGGAGGCGCGCTTCGCTTTCAAGGATTTCGCCGCCTTGGCGGGTCCTCCCGAGGCAGTGGCTTCGTTTTGCGATTTGGCGGTTCCCGGTCCGGCGGGCGCGATTCCAGCCCGTTTGTACCGGTCTTCGGAAGAGCAGACGGCTCCGGTTCTGGTTTATTTTCATGGGGGTGGCTGGGTGATCGGGGACCTGGACATCTACGACGGGTTGTGCCGGGCGCTGGCAAATGCCGCCGGCTGCGCGGTCTTTTCGGTGGGCTACCGGCTCGCGCCGGAGAACAAATTCCCGGCCGCCGTGGAGGATTGTTATGCCGCGCTGGTCTGGATCCGGGCCGAAGCGGCGCGACTGGGTTTGGACTCGAACCGGATCGCGGTGGGCGGCGACAGCGCCGGGGGCAACCTGGCCGCGGTGATGAGCCAAGCGGCGCGCGACCGGGGCGGTCCTGCGATTGTTTTTCAGCTGCTGGTGTATCCGGTCACGGATGCGTCGCTCGATTTCGCGTCCGCTAAGGATCCGGAGAAGGATGCTCTGCTTACCAGCAGCGATATGCGCTGGTTCTGGAACCACTATCTGCGCGATTCGGGCGATGGCGCGAGCCCGCTGGCATCCCCGCTGCGCTCGGCCCGGTTGGAAGGGCTGCCTACAGCCTTGGTATTGACGGCCGAGTTCGACCCGCTGCTGGATGAGGGGGAAGCGTACGCGGTCCGGCTTCGGGAGGCTGGCGTACCGGTCACCTTGACGCGATATGACGGGATGCCGCACGGCTTCCTCGGCATGGCTGGCGTCCTGGATCAGGCTCGTACGGCGTTGGCGCAGGTTGGGGCGGCGCTGCGATCGGTTTTCGCCAACTATTAAAGATATGTAAAGCAGCGCGTCGAAACCTGAACCGCTGGTGTTCAACTGGCAGGAGTGAGAATATGAAATCCATCCTGGCCGGCCTGTTGTTCCTGTTGATCGCTCTGATCTCGCTGGACGGCTCCATTCCGGAGTTGGCGCGGGCGCGCACGGTGCGGGATGTCATCTTCCAGATCGGCACTCTGGCGCGGTCCGAGCGGCCGCCTCTGCCGGACCGTTAGAACCTTCTCTTGGCGCGCCCTGGCGGCACTTGCCTCGTACGCAGGTTTGAGATACGATGGTCCAATTCAAAAAGTAATCTGCGTTGGAGCGACGTCGTTTCGGCGATGTTTTTCAGCGCGGGACCACAGTCAGGAGACACGCGTACGTGAGAGAAAAAGGCACTGTGAAATGGTTTAACGCCGCCAAGGGCTATGGATTCATCCAGCGGTCCAATGGCGAAGACGTATTTGTTCACTTCTCGGCGATCCAGATGAACGGTTACAAGACGCTGGACGAGGGATCGGAAGTCGAGTTCGAGGTAAAGACCGGCCCCAAGGGTTTGCAGGCCGAGAACGTCAATCATCCTCAGGCTTAGCCTCCCGCAGGCTCGAGGATTTTTAGTGGGCCGCCGCGTCCGCGGCCTTTTTCATATGCCAGAGCCTTTCCACGCCTTCGAGTCCGGCTTTCTGCACCGGCCCTCCAGCGGAGGCGCCGACGGATTGGCGCTTACACATGGAGCGGGAGCAAACTGCCAGACTGCGCTGCTGGCCGCGATGGCCAATGCGTTCGCGGAAGCAGGCGTGACGGTGTATCGTTTCGATTTGCCCTTTCGCCGCCGGCGTCCGCAGGGACCGCCGCATCCTGGGGGAGCGAGCGAAGATCGCGCGGGCATACGCGAGGCAGCTCGAAGTCTGCGGGCATTGGTTAGCGGGCGCATCTTCATCGGGGGACACTCTTACGGTGGACGGCAGGCCAGTATACTGGCCGCGGAAGAAACCGATGTTGCCGATGGCCTGCTGCTGGTGAGCTATCCGCTGCATCCGCCCAACCGTCCCGATCAGCTGCGTACGGCGCATTTCCCGCGGATTCGCATTCCGACTTTCTTCGTGCACGGGACGCGGGATCCCTTTGCCACGACGGATGAATTGAGTCTGGCCATCCAGGCGATTCCCGGTCCCAAGTCCGTACTTACGGTGGACGGCGCGGGACATTCCTTGAAGCCTCAGATTGGCCGCGAGGCGACACCGGCGTTTCTAAGCTGGCTTGGGGCGCAGGACGGGTGAGGTTGCGTGCGCGGCCAGAGCGCCACGGGTGTGAAATCCGCTCTTGTCGTACATGTGCGCAAGATGTACCTTCACCGTGAACGGTGAAATAGTCAGCTCGCGGCCGATCTCGGCATTGGTCAGCCCCCGGCACAAGAGGTCGAGAATTTCCCGTTCCTTG
>JAYTVY010000377.1:0-3021 GCA_043743755.1 Bryobacterales bacterium
TCGCCAGCAGGCGACCGCACACGGTGCCCACTTTGGAATCCAGATGGCCGCTCTCCACCAGCTGTTCGATAAAACCCGGCCGCAGCACCACATCCGGATTCAGCACCAGCACCCAGTCGCCGGAACTGGCGGCAATCGCCTGGTTTTGGGCCGCGGCGAACCCAATATTTTCGTTATTGTAGATTACGCGGATTCGGTCTTCATATCGCGACAGAATGCCTCGCGTACCGTCCATGGATGCGTTATCCACCACCACCACTTCCACGGGGTGCCCTTGCTCCAGGACCGATTCCAAGCACGGTTCGATGAACTGTAGCGTGTTATAGGTGACGATGGTCACCGAAACCGTGGTTTGCATTCGTTTCAAAGACCCTCCAGGGTGGCATTTCAACTACACTCGGTTTGACAGACTCGGATTTTTTCTCGAGGCCTGTAGTTGCAACAGGATGCCTGAGGGTCTTTAGGGATGCAGCAGGATTTCTGGCCCATTCATGTCGTCGTATTCGCTTGGTAGAGAACTTACGGGTATCCTTCGGCAGGACCGCGCCTCCATGACGCTCCAGGATCAGGTGGCTCAACTGTTCGTGGAAGCACGTGATGACGTGTACCGCTACCTGCTCGGACTCGGACTGCATCCGCCCCAAGCTCAAGAGGCCGCCCAGGAAGTTTTTCTGCGTTTGTACGTGACTCTCAAGAAGGGCGAACAGATCCAAAACCTCCGGGCTTGGATCTTTCGCGTGGCGCACAATCACGGGCTGAAGGTCCGCGCGAAACAGAGCTCCCAGTCGCCCTTTGACGCCGATCTGGAATACCGGCTGGCGGCGCCGGAGATGAACCCCGAACAAGGCCTGCTTGACCGCGAGCAGAAGCTGCGCTTTCATCGCGCCGTGCAGCGCTTGTCGGAACAGCAGCGGCGTTGCCTGTTCCTGCGCCTGGAAGGCTTGCGGTACCCCGAAATTGGATCCGCACTCGGAATCAGTGCGTCCGCGGTAGGCGAATTCCTGCGGCGCGCTATCGCTCGATTGAAGAAGGATGAATTATGACCAGGTCGCTGATGCGCCACCCCGAAGTAGAACAAGTGCTCCGCTATGCCGATGGCGAGTTGCCGGCGCGTGAATCCGGCGAGGTCCGATTGCATCTGGAAGCCTGCTGGCAGTGCCGCGCCCAGTTTGAAGAGTTGCAGAACACCGTGGCCGAGTGTGTAAGTTACCGGAAGAACGTGCTGCAGCGCCACCTGCCTCCCGCTCCCGCGCCGTGGACCGACATCTATCAACGCTTCTCTGAAATCGATGCTTCTTTGATGCAACCCAGCCTGATGGTTCGCGCCGCGCAGGCGCTTCGATGGCCGCTCGGGAACGCCCGCATCTGGGCGCCCGTGGCCGTGGCGCTGCTGGTGGCGTTTGGATTGTTCTACCGCTTCCGCATAACGCCTTCTGTGCAGGCGGCCGAGCTGCTGCGGAAAGCCGTTATCGCGGCCGATCAGCATCCCGTGAGGGCCCACAAGATTGAGATTCGAACCAGACTGCACCGCCTCACCCGCTTCGCCGGGAGTGAAAAGCGACTTGCCTCCAGCGCGGACACCGATGCGCTGAATTCCCTCCAGGTCCTGTTCCAGTCTGCCCATTACGATTGGGACGACCCGCTCAGCGCGAAGTCCTATCAGGCCTGGCGCAATCAACTTTCCGGTAAACAGGATCAAGTGATTCAAGAAAACGATGCCGTCCGCATCCAAACCAGCTCCTCGGACAGCGAATTGAATCAAGCTTCCCTGCAGCTTAGATCTCAGGATCTGCAGCCTGTGGCAGGCCGCTTCGAATTTCGAAACCGGGAATGGGTGGAAATTTCCGAAGTCGCGGACGCCGCGGCCCCGTCCGGCGCGATTGCCGCCACGGACGGAAATCCAGTGCAAAATCACCCCGCCCTTTTGCCGGACGCACTGACGCCGCCGGTGAGTGCACCGGCGCCTGAGGCCACCGCTGGCGACGAGTTGCGCGTCTGGGCGGCTTTGCATCGGGCCGGCGCCGATCTGGGCGACCCCATCGAAGTTACGCGCGCGGGCGGAGACATTCTGGTTAGCGGCGCAGGCATTCCGCCGGAACGCCGGCGTGAAATTCAGGACGCCATTGGATCGCAGCCGCGCGTGGTGGTGCGCTTCTCGGAGTCCGCTCCGGCCGCCGTGCGTGCGGATAAGTCCGCCAGCTCCACTCCCCCAGGCGCCGAGCTCCGTCAATTGCAAGATCGAATCGCGCAGAAGATCGGCGGCCGTGCGAATTTTGAACAGCTGGCCTCCGAGGTTTTCGACCTGAGCGAACCGCTGATGGCGCGGGCCTACGCATTGCGCACTCTGGCGCGGCGCTTCCCCGCGGCTCTGGAAGCGCAGCTTGGTCCGGATGACCGTCAGCTACTGAGACAACTCACGCGCGAGCATACGGCGGCGCTGCGGCGTCAGGCCGCCGATCTCCAGCGGGTATTGAATCCAGCGCTCGGATCGGGGAGCGGCGGCGCCGAAGGCTTCTCTTCCACTTCCTGGCAGCCCGCCACCGAGGAACTTTTTCAATCCGCCCGCCGCGTGGACCGAATGCTGGCGGTACTCTTCGGCGCCGCCCCCGCCGATTCCGCCGACGATCAGCTTCCCGGTCAATTAGCAACTGCCCTGGCGCAATTACGCGCTAAGGTGGAAGTGTACGACCGTCTCTCATCCAATACGGGGAAATAAGTGAAATCCGGGCGGATCCTGGCCCTGATCTGTTCGGCTTGCCTGACGCCGCTCTCAGCCGAGAACTACACCCATGTCTCCGGCGTGATTCTGGACGCCTCCTCGGCATCCGTCCCCGGCGCGCTGGTAAGCGTGGTGAATGAAGACACCGGCGTGCGGCGCATGACGCTGTCGCAACCCGACGGCGGCTATGTCGTGTCTCCTTTACTCGCGGGGGTGTACAAGATTACGGTGCGCAAGATCGGCTTCCGCACCATGATCCGCTTCGGTGTGAGATTACTGGAATCGCAGCCGGAGCGGGTGGA
>JAYTVY010000378.1:0-2967 GCA_043743755.1 Bryobacterales bacterium
GCTTGCGGCGCAGATGGAGGACAGCAGCACGAATTTTTTGACACGCATAGCCCAATGGTAAGGCGGGCCGGGAGTATCCGCCATCGCGGAAACACCTCAGGTCCGGTCCAAGAAATACAGGGGTACCTGGCTTCCAGATGGCTTTGGCCTGGGCGATGGTTCAAGGCGCGGACAGCGTGCAATTGGTCTGGCGCAGACCTGGCGGGCTTGAAATTGGACTTGAGAAATCTAAAGTGACGGTTTATAATACTCATATGGAGTTTGTCTACCGCGCTACCGAAACGGAAGTGGTTGAGGCCGCGCGGAACTTTCCCGCCATCGTTCTGACAGGGCCCCGCCGGTCGGGAAAAACCACCCTGCTGCGCCGCCTGTTTCCCCGTGCCCGCTATGTGCTTCTGGAGGATCCCGACATACAAGCCCGCGCGCGATCCGATCCCCGCGGGCTCCTTGAAGAGCTGCGCACTCCGGTCCTGTTCGATGAGATTCAAAATGTGCCGGAGCTGCTTCCCTACGTCCGCAGCGCTATCGATAAAACTCCCAGAAAGATGGGCCGCTGGCTCTTCACCGGTTCTCAAGAAGCGCCCTTGATGCAGGGCGTGACCGAATCCATGGCCGGGCGCGCCGCGATTCTGCAATTGCTGCCTTTCAGTCTCGCCGAAACCAATCGCGTCAGTCTGCTCATGGGCGGATATCCCGAGGTGCTGGCGCGCCCGAAAGCGCGCGGACTATGGTTCAGCTCCTACATCCAGACCTATCTGGAGCGCGACGTTCGCGGGGTAATCGGCATTCGCGATCTGACAACTTTCCGGCGCTTCCTGGCCCTGGTGGCCAGCCGGCACGGGCAGGTGCTGAACAAGACCGATCTCGCCGCGCCCCTCGGGGTTTCCGTCCCCACCGTGAGCGAGTGGATGCAGGTCCTCGAAGTGACGGGCCAGATTATTTTGGTTCCCCCTTACTTCGAGAACTTCGGCAAGCGCCTGACCAAAACCCCCAAAGTGTATCTGGGAGACTCCGGACTCGCGTGCTATCTGCTGGGGATCGCTTCCCAGGCCGAGCTGGAACGGTCGCCGTTTTTGGGTTCGCTGTTTGAAGGCTTCATCGCGGCGGAGATCCTCAAGAGTCAAATCAATCAAGGACGGCGCAAGGAGCTCTATCATTTTCGCGATCAGCAGGGACTCGAGGTCGATTTTTTGTTTCCCAGCGGCCAGGGAAGCTTGTGGATGGTGGAGTGCAAAGCCTCCAAGACCGTCCATCCCGCGATGGCGGGACCATTGCAGTCCTTGCGCCGCAGCATGGGCGACCGGGCGGCGCCGGTCCGTCTGGCCGTGGTCCACCGCGCGTCTTCCACCGCGCCTCCCAGCCGGGTGCTCTCGCCCGGCGTCGAGGCGCTGGATGTGCCGGACTTTGTCGCCGCGATTGGTCCGAAGACGCGCCGGCGCCGCAAAGCGTGAGCCTCAGCTGGTAGCCGCGGCGGCGGTCATCACCGACGAGACCTTCGAGAAGATGGTGCTGATACTGGTGGAGACCCCCGGAAGAATAGCGCCCGCCGCCACCGCGACAAACCCCGCCATCAGAGCGTATTCGATCATATCCTGACCACCGGTGTCTTTCCAGATCCTGAGATTCCACAGCAGCCGATTCAAGCGATCCATAAATAGCCTCCGCTGCGAAACATCGGCGGCGGCTGTGCGCCTCTCCATGGGAAAGAGGTCGTAAGCAACGCCTTATGATGGCGTAGGTGGCGAGCCGTGTTACTGAACGGCGAGCGTAGCCGTTTTTGTGACGCCGTTCGCCGACGCGGTAATGGTAACGGTCTGAGGAGAACTCACCGGGATGGTTTTAACCGGGAAGGTGGCCGTGGTTTGACCGGCAGGCACATTGACCGATGCCGGAACCTGCGCCGCCAGGTTGGTGCTGCTCTGCAGCGTGACGCTCATTCCCGAACCGCCGGCCGGTCCCGTCAGCGTCACCGTCCCCGTTGCCGAGTTCCCTCCGGTCACGGAAGCTGGGTTCACGGCCAGGCTGGCGAGCGCGACCGCGCCCACCGGGACCACGGTAAGAGAAACAGATTCCGAAACCGAACCCAGCGTGGCCGTAATGGTCACTACTTGCACGGTTGAGGCGCCGCTGGTGCTGACAGGCACGCTGGCTGAGCTTTGGCCGCCCGCGATGGTGACGAATTGAGGCACGGATGCGATGGCCGGCCTGCTGCTAGTAAAGTGCGCAGTGACAAGACCCGCCGAGGGACTGCCCAGGGTCACCGTGCCGGTCACCGTCTGCCCGTTGGTGGCAGTGTCCTGGCTGAGTGTGAATGTGAAAGGCGGATTCACGGTGAGCGTCGCGCTCTTGGACACGCCGGCGAAGCTTGCGGTTACGGTTACCGTCTGAGCCGCACTCACGGCCGTCGTAGTAACGGTGAAAGTCGCCGAGCTCTGGCCAAAGGGTATAGTGACCACCGCCGGCGGCTGGGCGACGGTGGGACTCGCGGAAATTTGAATCTGCGCGCCTCCCGCCTGTGCCGGTCCGCTAATGAAAACAGTGCCGGTCAGCGCCGCGGTTCCTCCCGTTGTGGAGGTTGCACTCAGAGTGAGCGAGGAAAGCACCGGACCTCCGGCAGAATTCACCGTCAGCAGCGCGCTTCTCGACACACTGTTCGCAGTGGCCACTATAGTGGCGGCCCCGCCGCTGGCCGAACTGGTGAGCAGCGTGAAATCCGCCGTAACCTGTCCCTCCAAAACGGTCACGGTCCCGGGCGCCTGCACGAAGTTGCTGGAAGTGGTCAAGGACACGGGAAACCCGCCCAATCTCGCCGGCGCATTCAACGTAAGCGTGCCGTTGACGCTCGCACCCGCGCTGACGGAGCTTTGCGCCAGACTCAATCCCACCAGGCGCAGCGCGCTGTCGGGCAAGCGATCCGCGGTGAATGTCACTATGTTCGAGGAAACGTTCGCCGCGGTCAGCGTCACT
>JAYTVY010000379.1:0-5946 GCA_043743755.1 Bryobacterales bacterium
CCATCCTGAAGCAGGGAGGTGACTCTAATACCATCGCCGTCGTGGACGGTATGAGAGACGCACTCAAGAGGCTTGTCGATGTACCCAAAGAACTCTCCAGCCGCGTTGTGTTTGATCAATCGAAGTTCGTCAAGACAGCGATCGAGACTTTGTTGCATGAAGGTGGCATCGGCTTGTTTCTGACATCGCTGATGATCCTGCTCTTCCTCGGCAATTTTCGCGCAACGCTCGCGGTGTTCTTCTCTATTCCTCTGTCCGCGTTGGCAACATTTATGATTCTGGCGCTGGGCGGCAGTTCCATCAACAGCATGGTGCTCGGTGGGTTGGCCCTGGCGTTCTCTCGGCTGATCGACAACTCAGTGGTTGTGCTGGAGAATATTTATCGCCATTTGGAACTGGGAGAGCCACCCGAGATTGCGGCTGAAAAAGGCGGGAGCGAAGTGGCCTTGCCGGTGCTGGCGGCCACGCTGACCACGGTAGTGGTTTTCTTTCCCGTCACGTTTCTCTATGGCGTTAGCAAGTTCTTGTTCTCGGCTCTCGCGCTGGCGGTGGCGCTTTCCCTGTTCGCGTCGTATGCGGTGGCGATGACGGTGGTTCCACTCTTCTGCGCCCGTTTCATCAAAGCGCCGGCGCACCAGAGCGAACCAAGACAACGGCGGTCCTTCGCCGATCGATTCAATACCTGGTTCAACCGCGGGTTCGAGGCCTTCCTCGGAGTCTATGACCGCCTGGTCCGCTCAGTACTGCGCCGGCCGGCGGCAGCCCTGCTGTCCTTCGCCACCGTGTTCATACTGAGCCTGGCCATCTTTCCGTTCCTGGGCCTTTCCTTCTTTCCGCGAACCGATGCGGGACAGTTCGTCATAACCTTGAAGGCGCCCACTGGTACCCGGCTCGCCGTCACCGAGGCGGAAGTGGCCAAGGTAGAAGACCTCATTCGCAGCGTGGTGATCCCGCCGGATCTGGGCATGATCGTATCGAACATCGGATCGGCGCCGGGCTTCTCGGCAATCTACACGCCGAATTCCGCGATGCATACGGCCTTCGTCCAGGTCGGCCTGAAAGAGGGCCACAAGAACGGAAGTTACGAGTACATGACCAGGGTTAAGGAAAAGATGGCTCAAGAGCTGCCTGAGCTGAGCGCCTACTTTCAATCCGGGGGCCTTGTGGATGCGGTATTGAACCTCGGCCTGCCGGCGCCCATTGACGTGCAGGTGGCCGGGTCAAACCTGGAAAGATCCCATGAGACGGCGTTGAAGCTTGCGGAGAAGATCGCAGGACTTCCGGGTGTTGCCGACGCATTCATTCCCCAGGACATCGACTACCCGGCCCTCCGCCTGGATATTGACCGGACCCGCGCCAGCGAAATGGGATTGAGCCAGCGCGAGGTGGTCAACAACGTGATCACCGCGCTGACTTCCAGCCAGATGATTGCGCCGAGCTATTGGATTGATCCCAAGAGCGGCTATGACTACATGCTTACCGTACAGTATCCGGAACGGCAGGTGCATAACCTGGAGGATCTCAAGTCTATTCCGCTGCGTGCCGCCAATATTTCGAGTCCGACTCGCCTGGACATGATCAGCACACTGACTCGCATGAAGTCGCCCACGGAAGTGGATCATTATCAACTGCGCCGGGTAACGGATATATACGTACGGCCGCTGAGGGAAGATCTGGGACAGATCGCCAATGGAATCGACCGTATCATCGCCGCAACAAATCTGCCCGACGGAGTGTCAGTCACGCTGCGCGGCATGGTGCAAGGCATGCGCGCGTCATTCCGAAGCTTTGGCCTGGGACTGTGCCTCGCCGTGGTGCTGCTCTACTTGATCCTGGTGGCGCAATTCCGGTCGTTCCTGGATCCTTTCATCATCTTGATCGCGGTGCCGCCGGGAATTACCGGCGTGCTGCTGATCCTGTTCGCGACGGATACCACGTTGAACGTGATGTCGCTGATGGGCCTCTTGATGCTGGTGGGAATTGCCGTTTCGAACAGCATCCTGATCGTGGAATTCACGCGGCATTTGAGGGAAGATGGAAAGCCGGTCCGCGCAGCGGTCGCGGAAGCCTGCCGGGTTCGTCTGCGACCTGTACTGATGACTTCCCTGGCAACGATTATCGGACTGCTGCCCATGGCGCTGAAGCTGGGCGCGGGCAGCGAATCCTATGCGCCGCTGGCCCGTGCCATCATCGGCGGGCTCACCGTATCGGTGGCCCTGACGGTATTCCTGGTGCCCGCCGCATACCTGCTGGCGTATGGGCGCGGCGAGCGTAGTGTGGAGGCATAACCAGAATGCGGCGAAGTGTGTTCCTGGTCCTGGCCGCGCTACTCTCGATCCTGGCGCAAGCGCAAGACACGCTCCACTTGACCCTGGCCGAAGCCGAGAAACTTGCGCTGGACAACAATCCGCAAGTTACGTCCGCCAAATTCACTGCCGCCGCGGGGGCACAGATACCGGCACAATTCCATGCGGCCTTCGAACCGCAGATGTTTGGAAGTCTCACGGGCGTCGGCGCAGATTCGGGAAGCCGCCTCGCGGCGGGGGCGCTCAACAATCCGGTGGTCTATAACCGGCTCGGCTCGGGCTTTTCCGGCAGCCAGTTGATTACCGACTTCGGCCGGACCGGAAACCTGGTGGCATCGGCGAAATACCGCGCCGAATCGCAAGGGGAGCTGTCCAGCGCCACGCGCGCGCAAGTGCTGTTAACCACTGACCGCGCTTACTATGGAGTGCTGCGCTCGCAAGCTCTCCTCAAGGTGGCGCAAGAGACCGTGCGGGCGCGTCAGCTGGTGGCGGACCAGGTTTCGCTGCTGGCCAAGAGCAAACTGAAATCGACTCTGGACGTCAGCTTCGCGAATGTAAATCTGGCCGACGCGAAACTGCTGTTGGCCGGCGCGCAGAATGACATCCGCGCGGCGGTTGTGGACCTGGCCACGGCGATGGGCATCCCAGGTGAAAAAGCCTTTGTGCTGGCCGAGGAGCCGCTGCCGGATCCGCTGCCTGACAAGATTGAGCCACTAATCCAGGAGGCGCTGGGAAAGCGCCCGGAGCTGGCGAGTCTGCGGCTGGAGCGCTCGGCTGCGGAACGCTTCGCGCAAGCCGAAAGGGCGCTCGCATTCCCCAGTGTGGGCCTGGTGGGTACCGCCGGCTTCGTTCCCGCGGGTCAGGCCGTGGTGCCGGGCCGTTACGGCGCCGTGGGCGTGAACGTCAACATACCCGTCTTCAACGGCGGCTTGTTCAAGGCTCGCAGAACCGAGGCCGAGCTGCGCACCAAAGCGGCGGAGCAGAATGTCAACGATCTGCGGAATCGAATCGCTCGCGACGTGCGCGTGGCATACCTGAACGCGGAGACCGGGTACGAACGTGTCGGCCTGTCCCAGCAACTGCTGGATCAGGCGCTAATGGGCCTGGACCTCGCACAGCAGCGCTACACTCTGGGGCTGGGCTCCATAGTGGAGTTAAGCCAGGCGCAACTCAACGTCACGTCGGCGCAGATCGCCAACACCAGCGCGAAATACGATTACCAGGCGCAGCGATCCGTACTCGCGTTTCAGGTGGGCGCTTTGCAGTGAATATTCTGCTGATCAGCGCGTCAACGGAGGACCGCCAGACGTTCGAGCGAATTGCGGCTAAGGCCGCGTGGCAAGTGAATTTCGCCGGCACGTGCGAGGAAAGCCTGCAACGCTTGCGCGATTCCCAGTTTGGCGTGATTCTATTCGATCGCGATATCGCGGGCGGCGACTGGCGCCAGAATTTCTCCGTGCTTCACGCCGCCGCGCCGGTTAGCTGCATCATTCTGGTGTCGCGGGTGAATGACGACTATTTGTGGGAAGAAGTAGTCCATCAAGGTGGCTACGATGTGCTCTCGAAACCGTTCCAGGAATCGCAAGTAGCCGCGTCGATATCGCTGGCGTGGTCCTATTGGAAGCAGTACTCCGGCGCGCTCAGGAAATAATTCCCTTCCGGATCGCGTAGAGCATCAGCTCCGGTACTCCGTGCAGGTTCAACTTGCCCAGAATATTGCTGCGGTGCGTTTCCACCGTGTACAGGCTCAAATCCAGCATCTGAGCCACCTCCTTGTTCGACTTTCCCTCCGCCAGCAGTTGCAGGATCTCCCGCTCGCGCGTAGTCAGCAGCTCATAACTGTCCTCCACGCCGCGCCTTTGCAGTTGTTGCAGGTAATCGTCCACCAGCATCCGGCTTATGGCCGGGCTGAAATAGGCTTTGCCTTCGCTCACTGCCCGAATCGCCATGATCAGGTCCGCCTCGGCCGTATCCTTGAGCAGATACCCGCGAGCGCCCGATTTCAACGCGCGCAGCAAATAGCCTTCATCCGAGTGCATGCTGAGAATCACCACCGCGATCTCAGGACGCCTCGTGGTGATCAGCCGGGTTGCTTCGATCCCGTTCAGGTGGGGCATGGCGATGTCCATTACCACGACGTCGGGCCGTTCCAACTCGGCGCGATCCACCGCCTCGCGGCCGGTGGACGCTTCGGCAGCCACTTGAAGATCCGGGTGCCGTTCGAGCAGCGCGCGCAGGCCGGTGCGCATGATGGTGTGATCGTCCGCCAGCAGAATGCGGATCATACCGCCGCGCCCTGGCTCAGCGGCAATGAAACCGCAAGCAGTGTGCCCTGCCCGATTTCAGATTCCACGCGGAACGATCCTCCCAGTTGCGCCACCCGCTCCTCAATGCCAACCAAGCCGAGCCCCCGTTCTTGCGCGGAATCAAACCCCTTCCCATCATCCTGCACCGTGAGCAACAGCACGGCGCCCTCCTGCTTTACCGTGATCCGCACTATGTGCGCCTGGGCGTGACGAAGCACGTTGTGAAGGGCTTCCTGCACCAGCCGGTACACGCAGGTCTTGTGTTCATCAGGAAGATCGTCGGATACATTTTCGGCGGCCACATCCACGCGCAATCCCGAGTGCCGGCCCGCTTCGCGCGCTTGCCAGCGCAAGGCGGGCACCAGCCCCAGATCGTCCAGCATGGATGGACGAAGCAGCAGCGCCATATTGCGAATCGCGCGCACGCTCTCTTCCGCGATTGCCCGCAGGCCGTCGATAGGAGGGCCCAGCTCTTGCTTCGCAGCAGCTTTCAAATTGCTCAACCCCAGCAGCAGCGCCGAGAGCGACTGGCCCACTTCATCGTGCAGTTCGCGCGAGATGGTCCGGCGCTCATTCTCCTGCGCGCTTACCAGACGCGCGGAGAGATCCTTCAATTGCTGGCGGGCTTCCACCATTTCCTGGTATCTCGCCATGGCGTGGCTTTCCAGCTGCAATATTCGAATCGCAGTAAAGCCCGCGAGGGCCAGCCCCACCAGCAGCGTCAACAGCAACGTAATGGTTCTGCGGCTGCGCGCCTGGGCGAACAGCGTCTTCACCTGCTCGCTGCCGGCGTTCAACTGCCGCTCATTGAAGGCTGCGATCTCATCCGCCAGCCGCAGGATCGCCTGGCGGCGCGGAAACACTTCGTCGCGCAGAAAGCTGTACCCGCGCTGGCGCCGGTCATCGGTTTTCCAGTGCATCGCCGGATCCAGCACTTGCCAGTACTGCGAAAGCTCGGCGCGCAGGCCGCTCAGGGTAGCCGTCTCACGCGTACCGGGAAGATTCGCATAGGCTTCGATGGCCACGTTCATGTCTTTCCGCACCCGATCCAGATCCGCGCGATACCGCTCGGCATTTAACGGTTCCGGCTCCAGCAGATAATCCCGCACATACGTTCCCGAAACGTACAAATCCGACCGGATTTGATTCAGCAGCCGGCTGCGGTCCACGAACTCCTGCTGGATGCTGGCGCTCCGCTCTTGCGTCTGCGACATGGCCCGAATCGTGTTGATGCCGGCATACGCCATCAGGGCCACCAGCCCTCCGAATCCCACCAGCAGCACGACGCGGCTGTCCACCAGCAGCGACCGCGCGCTCCCCCGCACCAGCCTCTC
>JAYTVY010000380.1:0-1672 GCA_043743755.1 Bryobacterales bacterium
CGCGGTTCGTGCCTCGGCCAGGCTCGCCTTATCCTTCATTGGACCCACCAGGACCCGGTAAATCCCTTCTTTCGGAGAGGGCGCTACTTGCATCCGGAAACCCTTCTTGGCAAGCGCTTCCGATATGATCTCCGCATCGGGACGAGAGGTGGCGACGATTTGCAGGTAATCCCCGGGCGATGGTTCACCGTAAACCGGCGCGGGTGCGGGCTCGGAAGGTTTCTGCGGCGCCGAGGCATGAGCCGGCGCCGGCTTCTCGGACGGCGGAACGGCAGCAGGCACGGGGCTGGGCTTCGTCGATTCGGTCTGGGCAGGTTTCGTATCGGCGGCGCTCCCGGGCGCGCTGGATGCGGCGGGCTTGTCGCTTTGATCCACGGCTGGCCTGGCAGGTTGCGCGTGCGTATCCGCCAGCGTGGTGGACGCCGCTAGCGAGCTGCGCGCCACGATGTAGCCCAGTGAGAAGAAGACCCCGAACAGGATCACCGCTATCAGAAATACGCTGACCAGCTGCCGGTTCCCTAATACCAGCTCAAATTCGCCGTCTTCGTTTTTTGCCACGTGCCCTAGCCTTCCGTCTTTTTCTCGGCGATGCGATTCAACGCCAGGTTCAAAGACGAGAATATATCGATTGGGAATGGAAATACAACCGTGGTGTTCTTCTCAGTGCCGATCTCGACCAGCGTTTGAAGGTAGCGCAACTGGATCGCGGCGGGCTGCTTGGCCATGACCTCGGCGGCCATCGCAAGTTTTTCGGCGGCGACGTATTCGCCCTCGGCATGGATGATCTTGGCCCGGCGCTCGCGTTCGGCCTCGGCCTGGCGCGCGATGGCGCGGATCATCTGGTCCGGCAAGTCCACTTGCTTCACCTCCACCATGGCCACCTTGATGCCCCACGGTCCGGTGTGGCGATCCAGAATTTCCTGCAGCCGGATGTTCAGCGTTTCGCGCTGGCTGAGCAGCTCGTCGAGCTGCACTTCGCCCAGGACGCTGCGCAAAGTAGTCTGCGAAACCTGCGAAGTCGCGTAGAGAAAATTGGCGACCTCGATCACGGCCCTGGTGGGATCGATCACGCGGAAATAGACCACGGCGTTCACCTTGACGGTGACGTTGTCGCGCGTGATCACATCCTGGGCAGGCACCTCCATGGTCTCCACTCGCAATGAGACGCGGACCATGCGGTCAATCGGCTTGAAGACCAGGATGACGCCGGGTCCCTTGGGCGCGGACAGTACGCGGCCCAGCCGGAACACCACGCCGCGCTCGTATTCAGCGAGGATCTTGATCGAGGAAAGCAGGTAGAACACGACGATCAGGATGGGCACAAGGATAAGGGAATCTGGCATGCGGTCCTCCCGCGCGGTTCAATTCACTATACACGTTGCTTCAAGGCAGCGTGTTACACTCGCTGGCAAAGCCGCCCGCATGTCTCTGTTGCCGTATCTCGAACGCGTGATTGGGCGCGAAGATTTGTCTTCGCAAGACGCTCGCGAAGCCATGCTGGCGATTCTGGATGGCACTGCCGGCAGCGCGCGGATCGCGGCGTTTTTGGTGGCGCTGCGGATGAAGGGCGAGACCGCGCGCGAGCTGGAAGGGTTCGCGCGAGCCATGCGCGAGAAGGCCACGCGGGTGGACCCCGGCCTGAACGGCGCGCCGCTGCTGGATACTTGCGGGA
>JAYTVY010000381.1:0-3993 GCA_043743755.1 Bryobacterales bacterium
GCAGGAACGCGATGTAGATGGACTTGATGGCCGCCATTGCATAGCCTTCTTTGCCGCCGACATACATGTCGGCCAGGATCAGAGGGAGCATCAGCGGCAAGATATGCCAGTTCAGCAGCAGAATCCGCGGAGTGAACGAAACCAGCGAACCGGCGCTCATTCCCAGAACACAAAAGGTGAGCAGCAGCGAATTCCAATTGGAGTATCCGTACGTAATGTAGCTGAAGGCCGTGACCAATCCCCAGGCGCCGGAGACGATGAACACGCACGCGCCGAAAGCTTTCCGCCAGCGGTCCGCATTGGCGCCGTAAATCTCATCCTTGCGAAGGATCAGAAACATGCGCGCGATGCTGGCGCCCATGGTGATGAAGGCAAAGACGGAAGCGACCACCGGCTGGTCGCGAAAGTAGGTCCCCGCCACCAGCAGGAACTGCACCATGCCCAGGCTGGCCCACACTCCGGGCAAGGCTCGGCGCGCGAGGTCGGCGTCGGCTGTAACGATGAGTTCGCTATCGGGTCGGGGATCCGCCACTGGGCTGTTTATCGGCCAACCCGGACAGATACTTGAGTTTGGGTCTAGAGAATTCCAACTGGGAGGATTAAGTCGTAATGCGGCTGACTCTAAGGTCAACACGTAGTAATTTGACTCACAGTTAGCGCCTGCCTGCAATTCTGTGGCAAGATGGCACTGGCATATGCGCACTTCCATTTTTTTCGTATTTTCGGCGCTGGCGTGCGCTCAGAGCTCGCTTGAACGTGACGTGGCACGCGCGATTTTCAAGGAGCTGATCGAAATCAATACCACCGACTCGGTGGGCGACAATACGCGCGCGGCGCAGGCCATGGCCGCGCGGCTAAAGTCGGCGGGCTTCTCCGATTCCGATGTCGTGGTACTGGCTGCGGCGCCTCGTAAAGGCAATATGATCGCCCGGATCCACGGCACTGGCGGCGGCAAGCCGATCCTGTTCCTGGCCCACTTGGACGTAGTGGAAGCGCGGCGCGAGGATTGGAGCTTCGACCCCTTCACGTTTCTGGAGCGCGATGGATATTTCTACGGCCGCGGCACGCAAGACATCAAGGACGAAGCGGCACTGTATGTGGCCACCTTTATGCGCCTGCGCCGGGAGGGGTTCGTGCCGAGGCGCGACCTGATTCTGGCGCTGACGTCGGATGAAGAAGGCGGGCCAAACAATGGCGTCAAGTGGCTACTGGAAACGCATCGCGACTTGATCGACGCGGCCTTCTGCGTGAATGGGGACGCCGGCGGAGTCCAGGTTCAAGGGGGCAAGCGGCTCTTGCTGGGTATCCAAGCGGCCGAGAAGACCTTCTATAGCTTTCGCCTCGAAGTAAAGAATCGCGGCGGCCATAGTTCGCTGCCGGAGAAGGACAACGCTATCTACAGGCTGTCCGAGGCGCTGGCCCGCTTGAGCCGCTTCACGTTCCCGGTGCGCTTGAATCCGGTCACGCAGAGCTTCTTCGAGCGCACCGGCGCGCTGGACAACGGGCCGGACGCCGCCGATTTCCGCGCCGTGGCCAAAGCGCCGCCGGATGCCGCCGCCGCGGCGCGATTATCCGGGAGGCCCATCTACAATGCGCTGCTGCGGACAACATGTATTCCCACCATGCTCGCGGGTGGCCACGCTGAGAACGCATTGCCTCAGACGGCCACGGCCACGGTCAACTGCCGCCTTGTCCCCGGCGATTTGCCGGATGCGGTTCAGCGCGAAATCGTACGCGTACTGGGCGATCCCGAGGTATCGGTGACTCCGGCGCGACCGTCGGTCCCCAGCCCGTTTTCTCCGGTTCCGCGCGAGCTGCTGGAGCTTGCCGGCCGCGTGGGGTCCGAGGTCTGGCCCGGCCTGCCGGTGGTGCCTCTCATGGAAACCGGCGGCACCGACGGCATCTATCTGCGTGTCGCGGGCGTGCCGACATACGGGATCGCCGCGGCATTCACCGATTTGGACGATATACGCGCACACGGCAAGGATGAGCGCATCGCGGTGCGAGCATTTTACGATGGCCTGGACTTCGACTATCGCCTGATCCGCGCACTCGGCACCGACACTGGCATAAAATAGCGGACATGCCTCGACTCGTTCCGCTCGCAGTGCTCTTGATCGCAGTCCTTTTGATTCCAGTGGCGTCGGCCGCCGACTTCGAATCGCGCGTCACCCACGGTTATGCCGACAGCAACGGCGTCAAGATCCACTACGCAAGCATAGGCAAAGGTCCGCTGGTGGTCATGATTCACGGATTCCCGGACTACTGGTATACGTGGCGCAACCAGATGGAAGCGCTGTCGGACTCCTATCAAGCGGTGGCGATCGACCAGCGCGGCTACAATCTCAGCGACAAACCCAAGGGCGTCGAAAACTATGACGTCAAGCTGCTGGTGGGCGATGTCGCGGCCGTGATTAAGCATCTGGGCCGGGATAAGGCAATTATCGTGGGGCACGACTGGGGCGGTCTGGTGGCCTGGCAATTCGCCACGTTCCTGCCCGCGATGACCGATAAGCTGATCATTCTGAACCTGCCGCATCCGCGCAATATGGCGCGCGAGCTGGCACACAATCCGCAGCAGCAGAAGAACAGCCAGTACGCGCGCAATTTTCAGAAGGAAGATGCGGCCGCCAAGCTGACGCCGGAATTCCTGACGTTCTGGGTAACCGACGCGGCGGCCAAGCCGAAGTACATCGAAGCGTTCAAGCGCTCGGACTTCGAGGCGATGTTGAATTACTACAAGCGCAATTATCCGAAGGAGCCGTATCAGGAAGATCCGTCGCCGGTTGTGAAGGTGAAAGCGCCGGTGCTGGAGTTTCACGGCCTGAAGGACACGGCGTTGATGCCGGGCGGATTGAACAACACCTGGGATTACCTGGAGGCGGATTGGACGCTGGTGACCATTCCCAATGCCGGGCATTTCGTGCAGCAGGACGCGGCGGATCAGGTATCGAAAACCATGAAGTGGTGGCTGTCGCGCTAGGGGCGTGCAGACACAGTTCTCCTTTTCGCTTTTGAGGTTTCGCTCCCTTACGGTCGCGGCTCGGTTCGGTCCGGAACCGCTTGCGCGGTCCGGAATCGGTCAGTTTTCAATTTAGGAGGCCCCCATGCACACCGTATTAGCAAGCCCGGTGGCTGGCCACTCCGCAAGATCGGAGCCGAACACATGTCGCTGACCGTCACCCAGGGTTGCTCGAGTGCTTCCGGGTGAGAGCGGTAACAGGGAATCCGACAAGCGAGAGCCCCTGCTCTTTCGATACCAGATTAACTTGGGGGTGTACTGAATTCGATCACTGGGTTCCGGTAAAGTGTGGCAGCGCCAGGAGAAATAATTTCTTTGCGATGGTCATCGCATACTGTAAGCCCAGGGCTTTTGAAGCGGGTCTACTCCAGGGTGCGGACCTCGCGTAGACGCTCGAGCAATGGGGCCGGAAGGGCGGCCTCGATTTCCGATGTGATGAGCCCGACGCCATCGAGGTCCTGGATGTGGACCTTATCTTTGAGGCGGAAACTGGTCAGCTTCATACGGACGAGGTCGGCGGCGGAGCAGATCCAGATTCCTTCTTTGGTGCGGACGGGATCGGAGGCGGGAATTTCCGCCAAAACCAGATGAACCGAGGAACGAGCGCCGGGCTGGTCCGCATCAACCAGCATGTCGATTCCGGCCGAGTGCTGGTACCGGAACCCTTCCTTTTCCGCCGCGGCAATGATTCGGGGGAGGTCCAGCAGATCCACCGCAGCGTCCACATTCCTGGTAGACTTGGCTTGGTCAGGCTCGCGATCATACACGTGGAAGAACGCCGCTAGTCCACCGACGATTCGGCAGGAGACCCCCGCGGCATCCATGGCCGCATGAAAACGCCGCCGCTTACTAGCGCTGGCTGCCATCTTGTGAAACGGGACTCTGAGCATCACGCAGGCGGAGCAGGGCGATGTGATTGATCTGGCCGAAATATTCCCGTTTATGCAGGTCTGAACAGAACCTGCGGCGGG
>JAYTVY010000382.1:0-18226 GCA_043743755.1 Bryobacterales bacterium
CCCTTGGCCTGGACGAAATCTTCGACCGCACCGCCGTGGTCCTGATCGAATGGGGCGAGCGTTTCCCCGACCAAATGCCCCCCCACCGAATCGAAATCCACATCACCGCCCCCACCGCCACCCAAAGACAGATCTCCTGGCAGCTGTAGGGCGGGCCCCCTGGCCCGCGCGGGGGCCCCCGCCCCCGCTCCCCCCCATTCGCGTCACTACCTCATACCCGCATTCGTTTTAGAGGCGCCTCATAGCCGATGAAATTAGCGGCCCACCGGCGGCCACCGCGGCAAACTCCACGGCAAGCCCTTCGCCATTACGCCGATCCAGGGTTGCCGCGGAGCTCCCGGACACGTTCGTGGTCTGGTTCCGAAGGTGAGAGCCAAACTCTTGACTTCAGCATAAGCCGCAGGCGTACCAATTAACCGTCTAGATTCGCGTAAGGTATTACAGAGACAGGAAATAGAGTTGAAAAAACTTGTGACCCGCCAAAAACACGTTCGTGAAATCTTGTCTGGCAGTAGAGCATCTGCGACTAATTGGTGGCTGGTGACACTACAGATGTGTGGACGTCAAGCCCAGGACGTTGATCAACTACGTCACAGACAGGCGTGACGAGCCGTTCCAGCGTTGGATATCCGCCGGCAATTTCGGCGAGTGCCGCCCCGTCGGAAACGGCGTTCAGGAGCTTGTGATAACTTTGGACCAGGTTACTTCGGCGAGGACGACCATCATGCGTGCGAAGCGGTTCTGGAGTGATTACAATGCCTAAGCGCACAAGACCTTACCGCGAAGGCCTCCTCGAAGACCTCCGCAATCCCGAACTGGCCGCGCACTATTTGAGCGTCGCCCTGGAAGACTCGGATGAGATGTTCGTCGATTCCCTTCGTGACGTCGCGGAAGCGAACGGATATCCACTGCCAGGACCAGGGAACAGCCCCGATGTGCCAGCCGTTCTTGCACTCCTCCGCGCTTTGCGGCTGCGTCTTGCGCTCGCATCCTGATTTGTTAGCAGGCATACCGGAGACCGCTGTACAATAGTCTTCAGCCCTCCCCCGCGGTGCCATGAGTACGCCATTCGTCCATCTACACTGTCATACCGACTACTCGCTGCTGGACGGCGCGTGTGAGATCGGGCAGCTTATGGATGTTGTCGCCCAGCAGGATATGCCCGCGGTGGCGATGACGGATCACGGGAACCTGTTTGGCGCCGTCGAGTTTTATCACAAGGCCAAGGACAAGGGCATCCATCCCATCATTGGCTGCGAAGTTTATGTGTCGCAGCAGGGGCACAAGACGCGCAACGATTCGGATCGCTACAACCATCTGGTTCTGCTTTGCGAAAACCAGGAAGGCTACCGCAATCTGATCAAACTGGTGTCCACCGGATTCCTGGACGGCTTCTATTACAAGCCGCGCATCGATAAGGACCTTCTCGCCCAGCATTCCAAGGGGCTGATCGCGCTCTCGGCCTGCCTGCGCGGCGACATCAATGAAACGCTGATGGCGGACCGTTATGAGGACGCCCGACGGCTGGCGCATACCTACTCCGACATGTTCGGGCGCGACAACTTTTTTCTCGAAATACAGGACCACGGACTGGATCAAGACAAAGTCGTGCTCCCGCTGCTGAACCGGCTTTCCAAGGAAACACGCATCCCGCTGGTGGCTACCAACGATTCGCACTACATGCGCAAGGACGACGCTCGCGCGCATGAAATCATGCTTTGCATCCAGACCGGCAAGACCATGTCGGACACCAATCGGATGCGCTTCACGCAGCCCGAATTCTACATGAAGACGCGCGCCGAAATGCTTACCCTGTTCGGCGAAATGGAGGACTCGCTGGACCGCACCTGGGACATCGCGCAGCGCTGCCAGGTGAAGCTGGAACAGGTCAAGGAGCCCTTCCCGCGCTTCGATGTTCCGCCCGAGCATACCACCGACACCTACTTCGAGTACGTCGCGCGGCAGGGCTTCGAGCGGCGCCGGCCGCGCCTGGAGCAAATGCGCGCGGCGGGCCTGCTCAGCCACGATCTTCCGGAATATGTCGAGCGCCTGGAGCGCGAGATCCGAATGATCCAGCAGATGAAGTTCGCCGGATACTTCCTCGTCGTATGGGACTTCATCCGCTTCGCCAAGACCAGCGGCATTCCCGTTGGGCCCGGCCGAGGCTCCGCCGCCGGATCGCTGGTCTCCTATTCGATGGACATCACCGATATCGATCCGCTGCACTACGGCTTGATTTTTGAGCGCTTCCTTAATCCCGAGCGCATCAGCATGCCCGATATCGACATCGACTTTCACACCCGGCGGCGCGGCGAAGTCATCCAGTACGTCACCGAGAAGTACGGCCGTGAGCAGGTGGCGCAGATCATCACGTTCGGCACGCTGGGCGCGCGCGCCGCTATCAAGGACGTCGGCCGCGTCCTCGATATGACGTTCGCCGAGGTGGATCGCATCACCAAGCTGATCCCCAACCAGCTCAACATCACGCTGGATGAGGCCATGAAACAGGAGCCGGGCCTGGAGGATGCCGCCCGCAAGGATCCGCGCGTCCGCGAGGTGTTGGACGTGGGACGCCGCCTGGAAGGCATGTGCCGCAACGCGTCGATGCACGCAGCGGGGGTGGTTATCTCGCCGGTGCCCCTGAGAGAACTGGTCCCGCTGTACAAGACCAACAAAGACGAAATCATTACCCAGTACGACATGGTGGGCCTGGAGAAGCTTTCGCTTCTCAAGATGGATTTTCTGGGGCTCACCACGCTCGACATCATTCAGGACGCGCTGGCATTAATCCAGCGGCACCGTGGCGAGAAGGTGGTGATTGAAGATCTGCCGCCCGACGATGCCGCCACGTACGAGATCTTATCCAAGGGCTACACCGCGGGCGTGTTTCAGTTTGAATCGCGCGGCAAGCGCGACGTGCTGCGCCGCTATCAGCCGACACGCATGGGCGATCTTTGCGCGCTCAATGCGCTCTATCGTCCCGGCCCCATGGGCATGATCGACGAATTTGTCGAGCGCAAGCACGGGCGCAAGAAAGTCGATTACATTCTTCCAGAGCTGAAGGAAATCCTGGAAGAGACCTACGGCGTCATCGTGTACCAGGAACAGGTGATGCAAGTAGCCAATCGCCTGGCCGGTTACTCCATGGGCGACGCCGACATCCTGCGGCGCGCCATGGGAAAGAAGAAGGCCGAGGAGATGGCCGCCCAGCGGGAGCGATTCCTGGCCGGCGCGCGCGAGCGAAATCATCCGCCCAAGAAAGCGGAAAAGATTTTCGACCTGATGGAGCAGTTCGCCAAGTACGGATTCCCCAAGGCGCACTCAGCCGCGTACGCCTGGATCGCGTTTGTCACGGCGTACCTCAAAGCCCACTACCCGCTGGAATTTCTGTCGGCGCTGCTCACTTCGCAGACCGGAAACACCCCCAACATCGTCAAGTACATCCACGAAGCGCGCGAGATGGGAATCGCCGTATTGCCGCCCGACGTGAATTCGAGCGATCGCGATTTTACTCCCGCGCCCTCCGCCGGCGGCCCCCAAGGCGGCATCCACGTCGGCCTGTGCGCCATTCGCAATCTGGGCGCTTCGGCCGCGGAGAAAATCATCGAAGCGCGTGTTTCAGGCGGGCCGTTCACATCGCTTTACGAATTCTGCGAGCGCGTCGACATGAGCGCGGTAAACCGCCGCGTGGTGGAATCCCTCATCAAGGCCGGCGCGATGGATTCGCTCCCCGGCAACCGGGCCCAGCTCACGGCCGTGATCGATGGCGCCATCGAATCCGGCCAGCGAGTCTGGAAGGATCGCGTCAGCGGCCAGGTGGGCCTGTTCGGCATGATCGCCGATGAGCCCCAGCATCATGACCAGCCCTTGCCCCCGCTGCCCGACTGGACTCCGGATCAGAAGCTCTCGGGCGAAAAAGAGATGATCGGCATTTATGTCACCGGCCATCCGCTGCAGCAGTTCACGGATAAGATCGCCGAACTGGCCACGCACGATACCGAAAATCTGGAAGGGCTGGAGAAAGGCACCGACGTAACGCTGTGCGGCATCCTGACCGGAGTGCAGCGCAAACGCACCAAGGAAGGTAAGCCCTGGGCGGCGCTCCAGCTCGAGGATCTTAAAGGCGCGGTGGAGGCCATGGTGTTCAACACGCAATTCGAACGCCTCAACGCCAGCCTGATTGAGGATCAGGCAGTGCTGGTCCGCGGCATGGTGCTGCCCGAGGATAACGCGCCTCCCAAAATTTCTATCCAGGACATCACCCCGCTGGTGAACGCCCGCCTGGACCATCCCAGTGTGATTGCCATCCGCGTCCGGCTGGGCGCGAACGGCAACGGGGAGAAGGCCCAGGCGCTGTTCCAGTTGTTCAGCCGCAAGACCGGCGCCACCGAGGTTCGCCTGCGGCTCGAAAAGCCCCGCGACTTTTCCGTTATCCTGGATGTTACTGCCAAGGTCCGTCCCGACAAGGAGTTCCGGGCCGAAATCGAGCGCATCTGCGGACCCGAGTCGGTGGAGATCCTGGCAACTTAGTGCATGGACGAAGAATCGCAAGCGCCCGAATCCGCGCAAACGCCGGGCGATCAAGAGAAACCCGCGCCCGCGCCCACCAATCCCGCGTGGGAACGCGTGCTGCTCGCGCGGCATCCCAAGCGGCCGCACAGCCTCGACTATATCCAGCGCCTGTTCACTGGATTTGAAGAAATCCACGGCGACCGCTGCTTCGCGGACGATCCGGCTATCGTGGCCGGCATGGGCCATTTCGATGGCCGGCCGGTAATGATAGTGGCCCAGCAGAAGGGCCGCGATACCCGCCAGAAACTGCACCGCAACTGGGGCATGCCCAAGCCGGAAGGCTATCGAAAAGCGCTGCGCGTCATGAAACTGGCGGACAAATTCCACCGGCCGATTATTACGTTCTTGGATACGCCCGGCGCCTACCCCGGCGTGGACGCCGAAGAGCGCGGGCAGGCCGAAGCCATCGCCATGAATCTGCGTGAAATGTCTCGGCTGAACACGCCGGTGATCGCGGTGGTCATCGGCGAAGGCGGCAGCGGGGGCGCGCTCGGGCTGGGCGTGGCGAATCGAGTGTATATGCTGGAAAACGCCGTGTACAGCGTGATCAGCCCCGAAAGTTGCGCCGCCATCATCTATCGCGATTCCGGCAAAGCACCGCAAGCCGCCGAAGCCTTGCGCCTCACCGCTCCCGATTTGCAACAACTGGGATTGATCGACGGGATTATCCCCGAACCGTCCGAAGGCGCTCACACCGATGTGGACGCGGCCGCGGAATCGCTGCGCGGAGCCCTGGCCGCCGCGCTGGCCGAACTTTCCGGCGTGGATCCGGCGGTGCTGCTGGAAGAGCGCTATCAGAAATTCCGGCGCATGGGGAGCTTTTTTACCGAATGAATCGCACCGTCTGGCTGGGGCTTGCGTTCCTGGCGGCAGTTATCGGCGTCATTGTATGGTCCACCATGGGGATCGCGAAATACCGGGTGGAAGTGTGTATCGACTATAACGGGCAGTCGAACTGCCGCACCGCGTCGGCCGATTCCGAGGAGCATGCGCTGCGGACGGCCACCTCGAATGCCTGCGCCACCATCGCATCGGGGGTCACGGAAGTAATGCAGTGCGAACGGGTTACGCCGAAGTCGGTAAAGTGGCTGAAGACCAGGTGAGCGGGGGCCATGGTACGATATTGTTCAGATACACCGAACAAACTAATGATTTGGACGTATTGTAAACGGAGGCGCGTCCCCTGTGAAGCGCAAATGGAAGATTGTCTTGATTATCGCGCTGGTGGTGGTAGTCACCGGCGGTGTGTTCGCTAGCATCAAGCTGAATGAGCGCGGTGTCGTCACTGTGCAAACCGGCAAGGCCGCCCGGCAGGATCTCACCGCGACGGTAACCGCGTCCGGCGAGATCAAACCGAAGAACTATATCAACCTGGGCGCGAATGCGATGGGTCCCATCACTCAAATCCTGGTGAAGGAAGGCGACCACGTCCGCAAGGGCCAGGTGATCGCCAAGATCGAGTCCATTCAGGCCGATGCCGACGTGCAGGCGCAGAAGGACGCCATCAATATGGCGCTGGCCGATTCCGCGGCGGCCGAGGCCGGTCTCAATTCGATGGATGACGCCATTCGAAACGCGCAAGCCACGCTGGAGCGTAACAAGGCCGAATACCGGCGCGCCAGGCTGGATCTGGATCGCGCCGAGCAATTACTGAAAGGCCAACTGATCGCCAAGCAGGAATACGACCAGAAGAAGGCCGTCTTCGACAGCTCAGCCGCGGCCATTCACGAAGCGGAGACGCGCGTCGCTCAGACTCAGGCGCAGAAAGCGCAGGCCAGCCAGCAGCTCACCTCTTCGCAGCGCCGTGTCAATCAGATGCGTTCCAACCTTACACGCTTTGCCGACATGGCGCAGAAGCACCTGGTGATCGCGCCGCTGGATGGCGTGGTGACCAATCTTCCCGTGCGCGTGGGCGAAACCGTGGTGCAGGGCATTCAGAATTCTTCCGCAAGCACCATCATGACCATCGCCGATATGTCATTGATCACGGCTGAGGTCAAAGTGGACGAAACCGATATCGTCAACGTCAAGCTGGATCAGATGGCCGACATCACCATCGACGCAATTCCGAACAAGACATTCAAGGGACATGTAGTGGAAATTGGCAACACCGCTATCCTGCGATCCACCGGACTCGCCGCATCGCAGAGCGCGGTTTCCAGCCAGGAAGCCAAGGATTTCAAAGTAGTGATCGCGCTCGATAACCCGCCCGGCGACATTCGTCCGGGACTCTCCTGCACCTCCAAGGTGATCACCGCCACTCGCCAGCACGTGTTGACTGTCCCCATTCAGGCGCTCACCGTACGCCAGAAGGGCGATCTGGAACCCCCGCCCAAACCGGGAGTTCAGGCGGCTACAAAGCTTGACCCGGCCGCCGAGAAGGCCAAGAAGCAGGAGATCCAGGGTGTTTTCACCGTCCGCAACGGGAAGGCGACATTCCTGAAAGTGGATACCGGCATCACCGGCGCCACCGATATCGAAGTGCTCACCGGCCTGCAGGAAGGCGATCAGATTGTCACCGGCAGCTATAAGGTAATCCGGACTCTGCGGACTGATGCGCGCGTGAAGGTGGATAACAAGGCTCCGGTTGTGAAGGCGGACAGCTAGAACAAATCATGGCCACCGCCGCTGAAGAACTTATCGAACGGGGCGATCAGCTCAAGCGCGACGGCATCGTTATCCGCACCTACGATCTCTGGAAAACCTATGTGATGGGCGACCAGGAGATCAACGCCGTGTCGGGCGTGGATATCGAGATCCGCCGCGGCGAATACGTGGCCATCATGGGTCCGTCGGGATCCGGCAAGTCGACTTTGATGAACCTCATCGGCTGCCTGGATACGCCGTCCAAGGGCCAATATTATCTGAATGGCAAGCTGGCCAGCGATATGTCGGACGACGAGCTGGCGCGCATCCGGAACAAAGAGATTGGCTTCGTTTTTCAGACTTTCAATTTGCTGGCCCGTGCCACCGCTTTGCACAATGTGGAGCTGCCGCTGATTTACGCCGGTCTGCCGGCTGAGAAGCGCGTGGAACTGGCCAAGGCGGCGCTGCGCGCGGTTGATCTTGACCAGCGCATGATGCACAAACCAAATGAGTTATCCGGCGGACAGCGCCAGCGCGTAGCAGTGGCGCGGGCGTTGGTCAATCACCCGTCCATCCTGCTGGCGGACGAGCCCACGGGCGCCCTGGATTCCGCCACCGGCAACGAAATCATGGCGCTGTTCGAGCGCCTGTACCAGCAAGGCAACACCATCATCCTGGTGACGCATGAGCACGACATCGCACTGCACGCCCATCGGGTAATCCACATCCGCGACGGCAAGATCGAAAAGGACGAGCGGATTAAGTAACGCCGGGGAACGGTACAATTAGGCGTGAAGCCTGTCGGCACCCTCACCCCTCCAGCTGAAGAGCGCGCCCGCAAAACGCTCAGCGGCATCCCCATCGAAGCATCCTACGGACCCGAGCATATCCGCAACCTGCAACTCCCCGAACCCGGCGAGTTCCCCTATACGCGCGGAATTCATGAGAGCATGTATCGCGGCAAGCTCTGGACCATGCGCCAGTTCTCGGGCTTCGCCACCCCCGAGGAGACCAACCGCCGCTACTTGTATCTGTTGAGCCAGGGCCAGACCGGATTATCGGTGGCGTTCGACTTGCCGACGCTTATGGGATATGACGCGGACCATCCCACCTCCGCCGGCGAAGTAGGCAAGTGCGGCGTCTCCATTTCGTCGCTCGAAGACATGGAGATCCTGTTCCGGAACATTCCGTTGGACCAGGCGACGGTTTCGATGACCATCAACTCTCCGGCGCCTGTGATCTGGGCCATGTACCTGGCCGTCGCGGAGAAGCAGGGCATCGATTGGAGCCGTATCTCGGGGACGCTGCAGAACGATATTTTGAAAGAGTACATCGCGCAGAAAGAGTACATCTATCCGCCGCGTCCGTCGATGCGTTTGGTGACGGACGTCATCGAATTCTCCACGCAGCGCGTGCCGCGATTCAATCCGATTTCGATCAGCGGATACCATATTCGCGAAGCCGGATCGACCGCGGTGCAGGAACTGGCGTTCACCCTGCGCGACGGCATCGAGTATGTGGAATGGGCGTTGGAGCGCGGGCTGCCGGTAGACACCTTCGCGCCGCGTCTCAGCTTCTTCTTCAACGCTCACAACGATTTTTTCGAGGAGATCGCCAAATACCGCGCCGCGCGTAAGATCTGGGCGGAGGTGATGCGCAGCCGTTTTGGGGCACAGGATGAGCGGAGCCTGAAACTGCGGACGCACGCACAGACCGCCGGATGTTCGCTCACCTGGCAGCAGCCTTACAACAATATCGTACGCACCGCCATCCAGGCGCTGGCCGCGGTGCTAGGGGGTACGCAGAGCCTGCACACGAATTCCCTGGATGAAGCGTATGCGTTGCCCAGCGAGCACGCGGTTACCATCGCGCTGCGGACCCAGCAGGTCATCGCGCATGAAAGCGGCGTCCCCGCGGTGGCCGATCCGCTGGGTGGCAGCTATTTCGTGGAGCGGCTGACGCTCGAAATGGAAGAGCGGGCCCGCGAGTACATCCGCCGGATCGACGAAATGGGCGGCATGATCCCGGCCATAGAACGGGGCTTCCCGCAGACCGAGATTGCCAACGCCAGCTACCAGTATCAGCACGAAATAGAAACGGGCGAGCAGAAGATCGTGGGCGTCAACGCTTTTACCGAGAAGGACGGCGACCAAATTGACCTGCTGCGAATCGACGCGACATCGCAGCAGCATCAGCTGGCCAAGCTGGCGGCGTTAAAGAAGCGCCGCGACAACGGCGCGGTGGCGAAGGCGCTGGATCGCTTGCGCGAGGCCGCGCGTGGAACGGAGAACACCATGCCGTTCATTCTCGACGCGGTGCGCGAATACGCGACAGTGGGCGAAATCTGCGATGCGTTCCGCGAGGTCTTCGGCACCTACACCGAAACCAGCGTCATCTGAACCGCGCCCGTCAGGAAGCGCACCGAGGGCAAGTCAGCTTACGCCCCCCGCCCCCGTACGCTTGCTCACGCGCGCGGCTCTGTCCAGCCTCCCGTACGCGCCCGTCAGGAAGCGCACCGCCGGCACGTCAGCCCCCCGTACGCTTGCTGACGCGCGCGGCTCCGTCCAGCCCCCCAACCGCGCCCGTAAGGAAGCGCACCGCCGGCAAGTCAGTTTACGCCACCCTCACCAGCCGCTTCAACTTCAACACCAGCAACCGCACCTCCAGCGAGATATTCTCCAGGCTCATCGATTCTTGCGTAATCTTGAACTCATCCAGATATTCGGCGAACGCCTCCACTAGCTCCAGGCATTCAAAATCGACCCCGGAGTGGTGACAGATCGCGGTGGGACAGTCGCAAGCCTTGGTAAAAGTCTCCGAGAGCATCTGCGCCGCCAGCGATGCCAGGGCCGGCTCATCGCGGCGGGCGAAATCCCGGCTCAGCATGGCCAGCGCATAAAGGCGATCCTGGCTGAATGGCAGCTTCCCGGCGACGGCGAGCGCCTCGGACGCGAGGCTCGCCCGCTGTTGTGCCGTAAGCTCCTCCCGTCGCGACAATTCAATCAACGCGACCGTGCGCTGCGTTAGATTCTCCAGCGCTCGCGCCTGTGCCAGCGCTTCGGCATAGGGAAGCTTCGATAGATCGGGAGCCGAATCGTCCAGCTTCTTGTCTTCTTCCGGCTTAGGATCCGGCGTCCGGGTAAACTCCAAGTCCTGGCGCTCCGTCTGATAGCGAATCAACAACTCGGGGTCAATCGACCCCAGCAGCGTCGCCACTTCCCGGCGCATCTTCCGGCGGGCATCCGGCTTGATCCGCGGCGTATCGGACCCCGCGGCGCTAAGAGCTTTGTCGATGGCCTCAATCGCGAGCGGGCGGCTGACACCGGCGATCTCCCCGGCCCGCTTGAGCAGAAAGTACACGTCGTCTTCGACGGCGGATCCGGCTGGGAAAGCGCCCAGAATTTCCGAGAACAATTCGATGGCGGCATCCGGATCCTTGGTTTTCAGCTCGGCCAGTAATCCCGCGGCGCTCTCCATGCGGAAGGCTCCCGCGCTCAGACCCTTGCTGATCGTCCGCCGGACTTGCGCGGGATGCGGGCCGAGAAAAGTACACAGCTTGTCGTAGGCCTGCGCCGCGAAATCCTGGTCGCGGCCGCGGCGGATGGAACCGATGACACGCTCGGCTTCATCTAGATCGAGCGGCGCCAGCAGCTCAGCCATGCGCACCCGGAGCGCGTCCTGGTCGGCCGGATCGGAGACGCCGCTCATCGCTGCCCGGCCCTCGCGCAAAAACTCACCCGCAAGCTTCGGATACTTGCTGGTGAGAACTTCGGCGGCCTTCATCCGCGTGTCGATTCCGAAAACCACCGGTTCCGATACGGCCAGCCGGCGGATTCGCGCTGCCAGTACGGCCACCTGTTTGTCTTGCGCCGCGGCTTCCGGTGGCTGGAACAGGAAAAGGAAGGCCAGCGCATGCAGCGGCATGCAGCCAGTTTACGGGGTTTGCGGTGCGTTCCGGTGGTAGGATGGCCGCATGAGGCCAATTCTTTGCTTGTCGCTGCTCCTCGCTTCAGGTGCCTGGGCCGGCCAATTAGACGACCGCGCCGCTATCGAAAAGACCATCTCCACGCTAAATACAACGGTGCTGGGCCGGGCCGCGTTCACGGTTGATTTCAAGTTCGCCGAACTCACGCGGTTGTGGCCGCCTTCCGCGTTCTAGAGGATCACTCCGGGAAGCGTCGTTATCTCCCATGAGCCCTGGGGTGAAGCACGGTGGGTTCCCGCTACGGCCTTGCCGTCTCAAGCGCCCGTGCGCCTGATGATCCGCTCGGTTCGGTTCATTACGGCCGACGTGGCAATTGTGGATGCAGTACACGAACCAAATGAAACCACTTCGCAGCGAATTCCGGCGTTGTTGGTGATGCAACGGGAAGGAACGGACTGGCGGATTGCTTCCGTTCGGAAGATTGCTCCGATTTAAGGATGGGAAAGGCGGCCCGGGGGTGTACGACAGGGGCCCCGCCCCACAGCGGGTGGGGGTGCTAATATCGGAGCAGTATATATGGACAACCGTATCCGGGTCCTGGTGGCCAAACCGGGCCTGGATGGTCATGACCGCGGGGCGAAGGTAATCGCGCGAGCCCTTCGTGACGCGGGAATGGAAGTCATCTACACCGGGCTTCGTCAGACTCCGGAGATGATTGTGAGCGCCGCGCTTCAGGAAGACGTACAGGTGATCGGACTTTCGATCCTTTCCGGGGCGCACAATGCGATTGTCCCGCGCGTGCTGGAGCTGTTGCACGAAAAGCAAATGGATGACGTCCGCGTCGTCGTCGGGGGCATTATTCCCGGCGAAGATGCGGCACAATTGAAGAAGCAGGGCGTGGCCGCCGTTTTTCAACCCGGCGCCTCGCTTGAAGAAATCGTGGACTTCATCCGGTCTTCGGTGAAGCAGACCGCCTGAGCCTCTCGCGAGGTCCATGCGCTGCGTCTTCGACGGCAAGATGTGGATTCACAGAAATATAAGAGACTCAATGCAAGAAAAACTGAATATCGCCGTATTCGTGGATTACGACAACATCGAGATCGGCGTGAAATCGACACTGCGGCGCGAATTTGACGTTTCCATCGCGCTCAACGCGCTGAAGGAACGTGGAGACATCGTAGCCAAGTTCGCTTACGCCAATTGGGGCCGCCAGGAAGGCGCCACGCGACAGATGGCGGAGAACGCCGTCCAGATGGTGCAGCGCCTGCCGTCGCCCCGCGGCGACAAGAACGGCGCCGACATCAATCTCGCCCTGGACGCATTGGAGATGGCCTTCACGCACAACCACGTGAACGCTTTCGCCATCGTCAGCGGCGACAGCGACTTTATCCCGCTGGTCAACAAGCTCAAGGAATACGGCAAAACCGTGTTCGTGGTGGGCGGCCGCGCGTTTACCAGCACCATCCTGCAGCAGAACTGTCATGAGTTCGTCAGCTATGAAAGCCTGCTCTCCGACGGGCCTGAGCGTGAATCGGTCCCGGCCGGCGGAGCACGCAGTGACCGTGGACATCATGACCGGCGCGACAGGTCGAAGGGTCCGGCCGGCGGCCCGCAGCAGCAGCCGCAGCCGCAGCAGCACCACCCGCGTCCGGCGCCGCTCGATCTGGCGCAGTCCATGCCCTTGGTGGAGCGCGCTCTGCAGGTTCTGGAGCGCCGCGCCGTTCAGCCGCAGCTCGGATTGCTCAAGAGCACCATGCTGCAGCTGGATCCCAGCTTCAGTGAGAAGGCGTACGGCGCGAACAGCTTCTCGGACTTCGTCGAGCGGCTGAAAAAGTCCGACTACGTGAACGTGAGCGGCCAGGGCGGCCGTTACATGATCGAGCGCAAATCCAGCGGCTCGCATCAAATCGAACGCGCGCAGCCCAAGCCCGAAGAAGCGCTGCCGGCCCTGCGCGATTGCCTGGAAACGCATCGCCTCGAAATGGAGAGCGGCGCATCCGCCGAGGATCTGGCGGCGTGGATGCAGGCCGAGCATCCCGACTTCAGCTATACCAGCTACGGATTCCAGGAGTTCTCCGAGTTCCTGAATTACGCGCAGGATAAGCAAGTGGTTCGCGTGGAGCCGGACGAAGAACGCGGATTGGTGGTAACGCTGGGCGCCGAGTTCTATCCGCCCGCGCTGCCCGAACCGCCCGCCCAGGCCTCCATTGAGGAAGAAGAAGACGACGGGCCGCAACCGTATGTCGAGGGCCAGCCGTCGCTGATTGAGCCGAATCCGCCGCCGGCCAAACCGAAAAAGGTTAGCAGCCGGCCACCGCGTCCGCGCAAAGCCGCGGGGCAGGGCAACCAGAGTGACCGTCCGCCGCGGCGTCCGCGCAAGAGGAAAGATTGATCGAGCGGCTTTCACCTCCAGGAGTAGTGGTCCCCCGGGGCCCTTACTCGCCCGCGGTCCGGGCCGGAGATTTTTTGTTCGTCTCCGGTCAGGGACCCATCGATCCGGCTACGGATCAATACTCGTACGGCGATATCGCCCATGAAACGCGGCAAGTGCTGAACAATATCCGCCGCATCCTGGAAGGCTGCGGCGCAACGCTCGCGGACGTGGTGAAGTGCTCGGTGTTTCTTTCCGACGGCCGCGACTTCAAAGCCATGAACGAAGTCTACGCGGAGTTTTTCTCTTCCGCGAAACCCGCCAGAACCACGGTAGAGGCGAAGTTCGCCGATCCAAAAATGAAGGTAGAAATCGACTGCATCGCGTATTCCCCCGTGATTTCGGAGCCGCGCGCGTAAGCAAGCGTGACTACAGCATCAGTCTCGCAGCCACCGCCTACCCGTTACGCTTCCTCACGGTCGCGGCTCCGATAGCAACATAACCAAACGCCACCACCGTCAAAAACATCGTCAGCACTTCGCTGTCCCCCAGGTTATACTCCAGAAACCCCTCCCCCAAAATCGCAATAATCACAGCGATGCCGCCGTGCAGAATGAATCGCGTCTCCCCATCGGGCCCCCGGCGCAGCGCGCGGGCAAAATCGTAAACTATCTTCCCGATCAGCCAGAGCACGAATAGCAAGAGCGGGATGCCGCGTTCGGCGGCGTACTGCAGATAGATGTTGTGCAGGTGGCCGTACCATCCGATTGGCAGCGGCCGGGGAACATCGGCGGGAACGTAATCTTCAAAATGCGCCTTCACCTGCTCCGGGCCCACGCCGAACCAGGGATGCATGCGGATCATGTTCAAGCCCGTGCGGCGCGTGATGGAGCGGTGTTCGTTCGAATCGGTGGTTCCGTGAGGCTGGAAGATGGAAGTGACCCGCTCACGCATCGCGGCGGGCGAAAAAAAGATCGCGATCGCGAACACCACGGGCACGGCGATCACCAGCCATCGCCGCCAGAACCATAGCAGGTACAGCAAGCCCGCCGGCAGACCGAGCAAGAAGATGCTGCGGGTCCAGCCCAGCACCAGCGAGATGCCCAGGATGGCGGCGCAGGCCCAGCCCAGCGGCTTCCAGCGCTCGCCGGACCAGAACAGATACGCCAGCAGCACCAGCAGCACCATCATCTCCTGGCCTCCGAACGTCATCCAGTGGCTCATGAAGCCGGTGATGCGCGCGCCCACGTAGAAATCGTAAAAGTTCCGATGCTGTTCCACGGCTTCGGCGTATTTGCGCCCGAACTGGAACAAGCTGAGAATGGCGGAGAGCGTGGCTAGCGCGGCCCAAAGCAGGATCACCCAGCGAGCTTCGGCCACCTTGTGGAAAGTGCTGTAAACCAGCAGCAGAATAAAGAACACCAGGAATTTTCGGATCTGCGGAGTGCCGTCGCGGATCGCGCCGGAGAGCAGCCAAGAGAGGATGGTCCAGACGAAGTAGAGCGCCAGCGGAAGCTTGATCGGCGGCAGCCGCATGCGCTCTTTCGAGATCAGCAGAGTAGCGATGGCCAGGCCCAGCAGCAGCTGCGAAATCGCGATGGAAACCACGATGGCGGCGGCTGAGCCGCATGTAAGATAGAACGCGGTCCGTTCGAGCGACAGCCTCAAGCTTGTAGACTAACAGGAATGGAAGTCTATCTTCTGCGACACGGGATCGCCGAAGCAGGCCGGCCCGGCCATGCCGATTCCGAGCGGGCGCTGACGGCTGAGGGCAAGAAAAAACTGCGCGAGGTGCTGGGCGTGGCGCGCGGCGCCGGCCTGGAGCCGTCCATGATCTTGACCAGCCCCTACAAGCGCGCCGTGCAAACCGCGGAACTTGCGGCGGAGGTGCTGGGCTATCGCGGGGACCTTCTGCGCACGGAGGCGCTGGTCCCCGAATCGCGCCCCGAGGCGGCCTGGGACGAACTGAAGATCCACAAAGATGAACCGCGGATCCTGCTGGCCGGACATGAGCCCCTCTTCAGCACGCTGGCGGCGTTCCTGCTGGGCTCCGGGACTCTGCGGGTGGATTTCAAAAAAGGCGCGCTGGTGAGAATCGATTTTGACCGCTTTGGCGCGACGCCCGCCGGAGTATTGAAGTGGATGCTGACGCCGAAGCTGGCGGGTAGCGGGTAGCTTCCAGCTGGTCTTCGCCGCGCAGCACTACCACTCCCGCCTTTAAGCGCGCACATTCTTTGCCGGAGTCGAATTCGTGATTCAGGCTCCCTCGCGCCTGAAGCTCGCGATGCAGCTGGCCGATCAAAAAGGCATTGTTGGGCACACGTTGATCACACGGAGGTCATAGTCCAGCTCGTATACAAATCCATGGCCGCCATCGAAGTTGCTTTCCGAAACTCCCACCATAATTCGATCTTTGGTGACATACACCCGGCCCACCCGATTGTAAGACTGCCCCGTGCTGACGCAGCTCCGAGGAAAGAACACCACGGCTCGCTCGTTCGCGGGCTTCATATTCACAATCTCAAACCCGTGGTCTTTCATCTTGGCGGCCGAGGCCGCTCCGGAAATCTTCAGCGGCTCCAGAATCACCAGCGTGGCTTGATGGCTGCCGTTGTTCACGCCTCCCAGCAGCAGTTGCTTGCCTCCATTGTGGTCGAGATCCGCGTGCGTCAAGTGAAGTAAATGGCCGGGATGCCAGTATTCCCCCCGGACGCGGCCGTCAATGTCCAGGAAAGCTACCTGATTCGCCTCATCCAGATAGTGATTGCTGGAAACGGCGATGCGGGTATCGGCCGTCTTTGGCGCCGGCATCACCTGCACGCTATTCGTCAAAAACGGGGGCTGCATTTGTTTGCCCGCGCGATTCACAACCGTGGCGCCGGGCATGAACTTCCATTTCCACCCCCCGGCCGCATTGAAGCAAATGGTTTCCGTGCCGACCTCGGTGCGATTCCATGTATCCGCGACAAATAGGAGGCCGCAGCCGCCTTTCTCGTCCAGATTTCCCACCCAGCTATGAGCCGGTCGCAATAAGTCGGTGTAGTCGGCTTCTACCAGGCCCTCGGGAAACTGGTGCCGCCATAATTCGGTCCCCCGGGCATCGACGGCAATCAGGTTGCGCCCCTGCACGGTAAAATCCGCCAGCGCCGGTCTCCGGCCGGCCATTGAATAAATGAAGAGAACCGCCACCAGCAAAACCCCGGCCGCGGCGGCTCCCACATAGACCGGACGCCGGACGGCCGAGGCGGGAGGCGCCGCTTCAGGGGACGCCGGCGAATGTACAAGCGCGGTGTTTCGTTCCATCCACCGGTTGAGTTCTTCCCGATTCGCCAGCACCGGCCCGCGCGGTCCGGTCGGCTGATAGTAGGGCAGTTGGTCGTTCTTCGCCCACCGCTGCGCAGTCCTTTTCTCGACCCCGAGATAGGTGCTTATTTCCTTCCAGCCCCGCAATATATCCAGGGGTTCAACCATAGGGGCTATGGTATCAGAGAGTTTTTCCATCCTCCAACCAATTGGCGATGCGCCACGATTCGGGTTCGGAAACGGGATAAAAATAGGGCCGTCCGATGCCGTTCCCCCCAGTGACACCTCTGCATACCAGGCTGTTCACAGCTTGGGCTTGGGATGTTATGCTTCCGCCTATAAACTCAACAATCGCCCTCTCGCATGTCCAAGCTAAAACCCTCGTCCGTTGATCGCCTCCCGGTTCCCGTCGAGCTGATCGAGCGGCGGATCTACCTCATTCGCGGCCACAAGGTCATGCTCGATTCCGACTTGGCCGAACTGTACCAGGAACACCGCCGTCAAACGCAACCTCAGCTGACGACTCCGGAGGCTGCCTCTTTGAGATTCCAACTTGGAATGTCAAAAACCAGCGGAAGGGGTGGTTCCCGCTATTTCCTAGCGTTTGTTGCAGCTTCGGGAAATATCGTCCACCCATGAAGGACTTGGCACACGAGCTCGAAGAAATCGAGCGAACCCAGAAGAAACACGGCACGCACATCAGCGCGATCTGGAAGGCGATCGAAAAGCTCATCGAGCCGCCGAGCTCCCCGAAGCGGCGTATCGGGTTTCAGACCCAAGACAAGTAATTTTTCGAGATCACGATTTGTGATCTCTAAGCAACCACGATGATCATAGTCACACTTAAAACAGACAGTCCCTAGTGCCGCCTAGCGCCGGATTTTGACTAGATCGCGTGAATGCCTGCAGCAGCATTACAGTTTGGAACGGCACTCCGGCCCGCCGATGCACGAACTGCGGGAAACAGCTCCTGTGCGTTAATACCACCAGTGTTAACCATTAGGCCGTAACGGGACGACGGGGCTCGAACCCGCGATACACGCGCGCAGTTGCCGCCGCATACAGCCGGGAGAAAAACAAAGACCCGACGGTCCACGATAAATTCTCTTGCCCCTGGACCCAATGGACGTGGTTTGCAACAGAGGCCAGACAAGAGGATGAAGAACTTCTATTCTTCGGTTATGTCATCGGTCTTGAAGAAGAAGGGGGGATTTTGCCCTCTCAGAAATGGAATCAGTGCCCAGCCCTTGAGGCCCCACCATCGAGCGCGATATTACTCCAAACCAGAACTATTCACTAAACGCAGACTGTCAACAGACTGACAAAAAAGGATAATACGCAAACCGCAGCCGCAAAGCCGTATGATTGCTATTCAGTGGTTTGACGGTCCGAAGCGTCCCGCGAAAAGGACACCGATGGTAAGCGTACGGCGAACCCAGGTCAGCGGCGGGCAGCAGCCCAGCGTGCGG
>JAYTVY010000383.1:0-4868 GCA_043743755.1 Bryobacterales bacterium
AGGTGACGCTCTCGCTGCTACTGCTGATCGGCGCGGGACTGTTCATCCGCAGTCTCCAGAACCTGCGTGATCTGGACCCCGGTTTTCGCACCAAGAACCTGCTCACGTTCGCCGTGGATCCCACGCTGAATGGATACAAGAAGGAACGCAGTCTGCAATTCTACCGGCAATTAAAGGAGAGCCTGGATGCTCTGCCGGGCGTGGAAGCGTCCAGTCTGGCTGTGGTTCCGATTCTTGAAAACAACGAGTGGGACAACTGGGTGACGGTGGAATCCTACACGGCCAAACCGGGCGAGTGGATCGATCCGCACATGAACTACATCTCCCCGGGCTACTTCAAGACCCTGGAGGTACCCATCCTGAATGGCCGCGATTTCAGGACCACCGACGGCGACGGCGCTCCCAAGGTGGCCATTATTAATGAGAAGTTCTCCCGTAAGTATTTCGCGGACGGCAACGCCATCGGGCGTCACATCGGCATGGGGGGCGACCCGGGGACCAGGCTGGATATCGAAGTGATCGGCATCGTGCGCGATTCCAAATACGAAAGCATGCGCGATGAGATGCCCCTCGAGGTGTTCCTCCCGTATACTCAGGTTGGTTTCGTGAACGGCATGTCCGCCTATATCCGCACGGCGCGTGAACCGGAACAGGTTTTCTCCGTGGTTAACCGCACCGTCAGCGGCCTGGACGCCAACCTGCCCGTGTACCGCATGAAGACGCTCGAGAAGCAGCTGGAAAATTCACTGGTTACCGAGCGTCTGGTAGCCAGCCTGTCGAGCGCTTTCGGATTGCTTGCCACGCTGCTGGCGGCGATCGGGCTATATGGGGTGATGGCGTACACGGTAGCGCGGCGGACGCGCGAGATCGGCATCCGCATGGCGCTGGGCGCGGCGGGGGGACACGTGATTTGGCTGGTGATGAGGGAAGTGCTGGTGCTGGTGGCCGTGGGCATCGGCATCGGACTTCCGGTGGCGTACGGGCTGACGCGGCTGGTGAAGACGCAGCTCTACGGCATTGAGCCGAATGATCCGCTTTCGATCGCGCTGGCCACACTGGGCATCGCCTTTGTGGCGTTGATGGCGGGCTATGTTCCGGCGCGGCGCGCGACGCGGGTCGACCCGATCCTGGCGCTAAGGTGGGAGTAAAACGGAACGAACTTCAACCCCGGGCCACGCACAACTGACCCGCGCACAACCGGCCAGCCCCCACGGAGCCGCGCCCAAAGGAAGCGGTTGCCGATGCCGCGAGGGTGTTGGCTTGCATGGAGGCGAGTCTACGCTCCCTTTGGTCGCGGCTCTGTTTGGCGCATGTTAAACTCAGTACTGGCGCGCCCGCGCCGGCATCCCGGAGAGATGGCCGAGTGGTTGAAGGCGCACGCTTGGAAAGCGTGTTTAGGGGAAACTCTAACGTGGGTTCGAATCCCACTCTCTCCGCCATAAAACCATGGCCGACGACACGTTTCGCACCACTCTCGGAGCGGCACTCGAACAGTCGCTGGCGCATCTCGACAATTTGGATTCCCTGCCCGTGGGCGCCACCGCGAGCCTCGCCACTTTGCGATCCCGGCTGGGGCGGCCGCTAGCCGATGAAGGAGTCGGCTCCGCCCAAGTGATCGCCGACTTGGCGAGCGACGTCGAAGGCGGCATCATCGGATCCGCCGGCGGCCGGTTCTACGCCTGGGTGGTAGGCGGAGCCCTCCCCGCGGCGCTCGCGGCCGACTGGCTCACCGCTGCCTGGGACCAGAACGCCGGCCTCTATGCCGCCGGACCTGCGGCCGCCGTAGTAGAGGAAGTGGCCGGCGCATGGATCAAAGACCTTCTGGATCTGCCGAGCCAAGCCAGTTTCGCCCTGGTCACCGGTTGCCAGATGGCGCATGTCACATGCCTTGCGGCGGCACGGTATGCCCTGCTCGCCCGCCGCGGATGGGATGTCGCGCTCAAGGGCTTATATGGCGCTCCGCCCATACGGCTGATCACCACTCGAGAAGGACATGGCTCGGTTGATCGCGCCATCCGCCTGCTGGGTCTGGGCCGTGAACAAGTCCTGGAACTTCCCACCGATCCCGAAGGCCGGCTCCGCTTGGATGCCCTGGAGCAGGCGTTCCACAGCGATCCAGCGGCTCCCACGATTGTGCTGCTGCAGGCCGGCGACGTGAACATCGGCGCGTTTGACCGTTTCGAGGCTATCATCCCAGTCGCGCATCGGCATGCGGCCTGGGTCCACGTCGATGGCGCCATCGGACTCTGGGCCGCGGCCAGCCCGCGCTACCGGCATTTGCTTGCAGGCGCCGCCGGAGCCGATTCTTGGGCCACCGATGGACACAAGTGGCTCAACGTTCCCTATGATTGCGGATACGCTTTCGTTGCGGATGCCGAGTCGCACCGGGCATCGATGTCCCACCGCGCCCCGTACTTGACGCACGACGACCAGGCGCGGGATCAGATGGACTGGAACCCGGAATGGTCGCGGCGCGCTAGAGGCTTCCCCACCTACGCCGCTCTGCGCGAGCTGGGGCGGCAGGGAATCGCCGATCTGGTGGAGCGCTGCTGCGCGCACGCGCATGACTTGGTAACGCGCATCGGCGCGCTTCCCGGCGCGGAAGTGCTGTGGACGCCCGTAATCAATCAAGGTCTGGTGCGATTCACGGATGATCGGAGAACCGACGAAGTGATCGCCGCGGTGATGGCCACCGGCGAGGCGTTTTTCGGAGGCACCACGTGGCGCGGCATGCGGGCGATGCGCGTGAGCGTCAGCAACTGGCGCACCACTGAGCGGGACGTGGAGCGCGCGGTTCGTGCCGTCGCTCAGATACTCCGGTAATTGCCGCTACGACTTCTTCGGCTGCGGAAAAGCTTGCCGCGGCCGCCGGGGCTCAGGCTGCGCCGGCCGCTCCGCAGCTTCGGGGACCACGATTTCAGCGGCCGTCAAAATCTGATCCGCCACTTGAATCGCGATCTTCATCCCGGCCACATCGTGTACCCGGACAATATGCGCACCCCCAAGAATCGCGGCTGTTACAGCAGCCGCGGTCGCATAGTCCGGGCCGTCCTGCTCAGCGGGCGGCAAAAACGATTTCCTCGACGGGCCCACTAACATCGGCAAGTCCAGCCGCGCGATCTCCGGCAGGCGCGCTAGAATCTCCGCATTCTGCTCCTTGCGTTTGCCGAATCCGATCCCCGGATCGATCACGATCCGCGACTTGTCCACCAGCATCCGGACCGCCCGGTGCACGCAGGCCCCCAGATCCGAGCCAATGCCGTTGATCACGTCTTTCATGGGGGGCAGCTTGCTCCACGTCTCGGGCGTGCCACGCATGTGATTGAGGATCAGCCCCGCGTCGAACTGTGCCGAAACGCGCGCCACTTCCGGATCCCACGTCAGGCTGGAAGGCTCATTGATAATCTCGGCGCCGGTTTCGAGCGCATTCTTCGCCACCGCCGACTTGTACGTATCCACTGAGATCGGAATACTGAGCTTCCCGCGCAGGCGCTTCAAAACGGGGATCAGCCGCCGCAGTTCTTCAGCCTCCGAGATCCGCTGCGATCCCGGCCGCGTGGACTCGGCGCCCACATCCAGAATGTCCGCGCCGTCTTCTTCCAGCTGTACGGCTTGCGCGAACGCCCGGCCGGGATCGTCGTACTTACCGCCATCGGAGAACGAGTCCGGGGTCACGTTCAACACGCCCATGATCAAGGTCCGTTCGCCCAGCAGCAGCGAGCGCTCTTTCAATTTCCAGACGTACGGTTTTCTATTCATAGCGAAGACACACGATAGGATCCAGGTTGGCGGCTCGATTAGCCGGATAGTACCCGAAAAACAGGCCCACTGCCAGCGATATGCCCACGCCGAGGCAAACCCACAACATCGACAGCGTGGCGGGCACCGAAGGCAGCGTGTGCCGCACCACGAACGCAATCAGCCAGCCCAGCGCTACGCCGATTATCCCACCCGTACAGGTCAGCAGCATGGCTTCCATCAGGAACTGCACCCGGATGTCGGACTTGCGCGCTCCAATAGCCTTGCGCACGCCGATCTCGCTGGTGCGCTCCGTCACCGAAATCAACATGATATTCATGACGCCGATTCCGCCTACTATCAGGCCCACTGAGCTGATGATTCCGGTGAGAACCACCAGCGCGCCGGTGAGCTGGTTCCAGAGCGCGCTCAGAAAATCCGGCGAGATCAAATCGAAATCGTCGGGCGCGCCATATGGCACGTGCCTCCGCCGCCGCAGCGCCTCCACCACCTCGTCCTTGGCCTTATTAACGTCGCTGCCAGGCTGCACCGTGAAAGCGATGGCCAGCTCCTTCGAGTCCGGGTAATTCTTGTGAAAATCGCTCAGCGGAATCACCGCGAACTGATTCACGCCCGCTCCCAGATTCAGACCCGAATCATGCTGGAAGATCCCGATCACTTCATACAGGCTGCCGTTGATGCGTACGGTCTTGCCCAGCGGGTCCAGATGCGGAAACAGCGAATCCGCGATATCGGTTCCCAGCACCACCACGGGCCGGGCATGTTCCTGGTCAAAGCGTGAAATGTAGCGCCCCTCGGCGACGCTGAAGGCCGGGATCGCGGCGGAAAACTCGGGTTCGGTGCCGCGCAGGAAGACACGCTCCACGCGCTGGCCCTCATACGAGATTACGTTGGACTGCCCGAAGAAGAACGCCCGCGTCCCGAACGTAGTAGCCGTGGCGAGATCCGGACAGGTCTCGCGCAGGTATGGCGCATCCGAATAGTCGAGATATTTGCGGACGCGAATCTTCAGCGGAAGGCGGTTTGGATCCGACCCCGGCGGCAGCCGCGAAATGAAATACGTACGCGAACCCAGCGAATCCACGCGCTCCTGCACGAAGCGGTTCAAG
>JAYTVY010000384.1:0-2175 GCA_043743755.1 Bryobacterales bacterium
GATCTTCCGTAACTTTTCGTCCCCCTTCCCGGATTATCCTAACGAGAGTTCCACGGAGGCCGATGACGCAGGGCAACGACGACCGGCGGCGGATCGAAGCCGCGCAACGCGACCCCTCGCGCTTTGCCGAACTCTACGAGGAGAATTTCTACCGCGTTTACGCTTACGTCGTCCGCCGCGTGGGCGGCCGTCATCAGGCCGAGGACTTGACCGCGGACGTTTTCCGCGAGGCGCTGGCAGGCATCGGGAAGTTTGAGTGGCGAGGCGTCCCCTTCGCGGCGTGGCTGCTGCGGATCGCCTCCCGTGCGATTGCGGATCATTTCCAGCGCCTGGGCAGGGAGGCGGGGAATCCGCCGTCTGAGCCGGAAGGGCCGGCCATGGAGGAAATCGAGCGCAGCGCCATCCTGTTTCAGTTGGTGGAGCGGCTCCCGGAAGCGCAGCTCCGCGTGATTCGCCTGCGTTTCGTGGAGCAAAAAAGCATTCGCGAAATTGCCCGCGAACTGGGGCGCAGCGAGGGGGCCGTGAAGCAGCTTCAGCTTCGCGCCCTTGAGAACCTGCGGTCCCAAATGGAGGGCCACGATGCCTGACCGCCCGCTCGTGGAACAACTAGATCAAGCCATCGAATGGATTCTGGCCGGGGCGGCGCCGGCCGCGGGTAGTGGCCCGGACCTGGCCGCGATGGAGCAGATCGCCGGCGCCCTACGCGATCTTCCGGCGCCGGGTTTTAAGACACGGCTGAAAACCGAATTGCAAAGGAGAAGTTCCATGAATTCATTTCGCACCGTCACGCCTTTCCTGATTCATAGCCAGGCGCCTGAATTGGTCGAATTCATAAAGGCTACATTCGGCGCCGAGGAGATAATGCGCAACACCGGTGAGGAGGCGTACGGGTTCTATTCAGAGGTTCGGATCGGCGATTCCCAAATCATAATCGGCGGAGGTACGGCCGCTCAAAGGGGCAATCTGACGTCGACGCTGCACGTGTACGTCCCCGATTGCGACGCCGCCTACCGCCGGGCTCTCGAAGCCGGCGCGGTGACGCTGATGGGCGCCCGCGGCGAGCCCGCCGACCGGCCCTACGGCGAACGTTCCGCCTTTGTGGAGGACGCGTTTGGGAACCATTGGTACATTGCGACGCGCGTGGCGTCCCCATCGGGGGCGCAGGGTCTTGGAACGGTGCTCCCCTTCGTCCATCCGGAGGGCGCGCGGAACTACATCGACTTCCTGAAGCGCGCCTTCGGCGCCGAAGAGATGGCGGTGTTCGAAGACTCCGGCCGCGTCATGCACGCCGCCGTCCGCTTGGGAAACGCGGTGTTGGAGATGGGAGAGCCGGATGACCGCAGCGGCATCCCGTCCGGAGGATTCCTTCTATTCGTTGAGGATGTCGAGTCGGCGTATGCGCGGGCGCTTGCGGCAGGGGCGACCGCGCTCCGGCCGCCGGCCGACTTGCCCTACGGACTCCGCTCCGCGATCGTGAGAGACCCCGCCGGATACTTATGGTGGCCGGCCCGTTGGATTCGGTGAAACAGGGGGATGGCGCTATTGCCGGGACAACTGCCGGAACTGCGTCCTCAGGAAATCCAGCACCGCCGACGGCCCATCCTGCCCCTTAACCGGCACCCGCAGCAGACCATCCGGCGTGAACTGCGCGCTCGGCGTGCTCCCCACCAGTTCCATCAGCTTCACCGGATCCACCCGTGACTCCGGATGGAACTTCATCTGCAAAAACCCAGCCCGCCGCTCCACGCTCTCCACTCCAATATGCTCCGCCATGGTCTTCAGCAGCGAGAACTTCATCAGCGTATGGACCGCCGCGGGCACCGAACCATACCGATCCTCCAATTCCTCCAGCACCTTGGCCGCACTAGCTTCATCGCCCGCTTCCGCGATCCGCTTATAAGCCCGCAACCGCTGATGCTCGTCGTGGATGTAATCCGCCGGGATGCGAATATCCAACCCAAGATTGAGCGTCGTCCGGATCTCCGGCGGAACCTCCTCGCCCTTCAATTCCCGCACCGTCTCATCCAGCAACCGCACGTACGTGTCGTAGCCTACGGCCTCAATATGCCCGTGCTGCTCTCCACCCAGCAGGTTCCCCGCCCCGCGCAGTTCCAGATCGAGCGCCGCAATCTTGAATCCAGCCCCCAGGTCGCTGAACTCCTTCAACGCCGCCAG
>JAYTVY010000385.1:0-5497 GCA_043743755.1 Bryobacterales bacterium
CAGACCGTGGGCGTCGACTATCTGTCCGTCGGCGGATTCCCGGACAACAGCGGCGGCCCCGAAACCCACCGGACACTTCTCATGGCGGGCATCTGGATCATTGAAGGCCTCAACCTCGTTGATGCCGCCCCTGGCCGCTACGATCTGGTCTGTCTCCCGCTGAAGCTAGCCGGCGCCGACGGCGCCCCCGCCCGCGCCATCTTGCGCAAACTTTCTACGGGACCAGCCTAACCCGGCTCTCTGTCACCATTCGCATCCCGTACCGCGTCCGCAGCGTGATCAGCGGCTTCGCTTCCACGCGGTGCCCCTCCACCAGCCGGAGCCGCCACTTCTGCGCCAGCGTCGCCAGCAGCAGGACGCCCTCCATCCACGCGAACCGCTCCCCAATGCACACGCGCGCCCCGCCGCCAAACGGAAAATAGGAAAACTTCGGACGTGCCTCTCTCGCTTCCGCCGTCCAGCGCTCCGGATCGAATCGGTCCGGTTCGGCAAACCACCGCGGGTCTCGCTGCGTCACGTATGGGCTCAAAATACAGATCGACCCCGCCGGCAACTCCAGCCCGCCGATCTCGAAAGCTTCAATCGCCTTGCGCCCGATCGCCCAGGCCGGCGGATACAGCCGCATGGCCTCCGCCACCACCATCTCCGTGTACGTAAGTCCCGGCAGATCGTGGAATCCCGGCGGGCGTCCCTCCAGGACGCGATCCAGCTCGGCGTGCAGTTTCGCCTCGCACTCCGGATTTTGCGATAGCAGATACCACGTCCACGTCAGCGCGTTCGCGGTGGTTTCGTGCCCAGCCAAAAACAGCGTCAGCGATTCATCCCGCACCTGCTGGTCCGTCATCCCGCCGCCGCCCTCTTCGTCCTGCGCCAGCAGCAGCATCGAGAGCAGATCCCCGCGATCCTCTCCCTGCGCCCGCCGCTCCCGGATCATCCCGTAAATGATTCCGTCCAGCGTCTCCCGCGCCCGTTCAAACCGCCGGTTCGACGGTAGCGGCAGCTTCTCCAGATATTCGGAAAACGGCAGCAGCAGCATGTTGAACATTTCGAGCACAGCCGTCATCGCCTCGCCGATCTCGCGCGCGCCCGCTTCCACGTCCGCGCTGAACAGCGTCCGCCCCACCACCGCCATGGTGAGGCGCATCATTTCGTCCGATACCTCCAGCGTGGCGCCGTCCTGCCACCGGTCGCGCGTCTTCCGCGCGCAGCGGGACATTACGGCCGCATAACCCGCCAGCCGCTCGCGATGAAACGCAGGCTGCGCCAGCCGCCGCTGCCGCAGGTGAAATTGCCCCTCCGCGGTCAACAGCCCTTCGCCCAGCAGCAGCCGCGCCCGCTGCAGCGCCCGGCTCTTGGTGAAGTTCGATTGGCGCGTCACCAGAACCTCCCGGATATGTTCGGGATGGCTCAGCAGAAACGCGTGCTGCGGCCCCAGCCGGAAATAGGCGATGTCGCCATACTCCCGCACCATCTTCTGCAGAAACGCGAGCGGACGGCGCCGGAACGCGGGCAGTTGTCCCACCAGCGGGAAGTTCTTGGGCCCCGGCGCACTTGCAGTCGGCAACATCAACCTGGCTTCACGCGATCATTCAAATGCCGTGCGATCTTTCGTACCACCGACCTCGGCGACACGCGTACGGATTGCGCCATCAGGCTGTTCATCAACCCCGGGATCACAATCGCTTTTCCCGCCAGCATGCCGCGATATCCCGCTTCCGCCACCGTGCGCGCATCCATGGGTTTCTTGGCCTTGAACAGACGCGCATCGTTCATATTCGCGCGCTCTACAAACCCGGTCTCGGTGGCGCCCGGACACAGCGCCGTCACTGTCACGCCGCTACCCGAAAGCTCTTCATGAATCGCCTCGGAGAAAGACAGCACGAAAGCCTTGGTCGCGTAATAGGTAGCCATCAGCGGACCCGGCTGGAACGCAGCCGTCGACGCCACGTTCATAATACGGCCGCTCTTAGCTTTCACCATTCCCGGCAGATACAGCCCGGTCAACGCCACCAGCGCCGTCATGTTGAGCTGCATCATGCCGAGCTGTTCGTCCAACGGAGCCTCCACGAACTTCCCCGACGATCCAAAGCCCGCATTGTTAACCAGCACGTCCACCTGGCGCACCTGTTCGAAAACGTCTTGCGCGGCGCCCGGCCTGGTCAGATCCGTGGCGATTACGAAGGTCTCGGTTTTCAATTCGGCGGCCAGTTCCTGTAGCCGCTTCTCGCTGCGGGCCACCAGCACCAGCGCGTACCCCTCCCGCGCGAACACCCGTGCCAGTTCCAGCCCGATGCCGCCCGATGAGCCTGTGATCAATGCTTTCGGCATATGGTCACCACCGCCTGCGCTTCGGCGGACTTCCCTTCGCCCACCGGCCCCACCCGTTCAGCCGTCTTGAATTTCACGGACACGCGTTCGGTCTCGAGCTCCAGTGTTTCGGCCAGCTTCTCCCGAATCGTCTGGCGGTAATCCTTCAGCTTGGGCCGCTCCAGAATCACTGTCGAGTCCACGTTGATCAGCACGAAACCGCGCTCGCGCACCAGATCGCGCGCGTGCCGCAGAAACGTCAGGCTGTCGGCGTCCTTCCAGCGCGGATCGGTATCCGGAAAATGCGTGCCGATGTCGCCCAGACCCGCCGCACCCAGCAGCGCATCCGTGATTGCGTGCGAAAGTACGTCCGCGTCCGAATGTCCCTCGAGGCCAAACTCCGCCGCCACTTTGACTCCGCCCAGAATCAGCGGACGTCCCGCCGCGGTCCGGTGCACGTCCCAGCCCAGCCCGGTTCGGAACTCGCTCACGGATGCACCCGGCCCGTCATTTCCTCCGCCAGGAAATGACGCGCCAGATCCATATCGGACGGCTTGGTGATCTTGATATTGCGGTCGCTTCCCAGCACCACGCTCACTTCCACCTGCTCCAGCCGCTCCACCAGGCTGGATTCGTCGGTGCCGGTGAATCCGTCTTCCCGGGCCTTGTCGAAAGCCTGTTTCAGCAGCTCGAACCGAAACACCTGCGGCGTCTGCGTAAGAATCAGCTTGTCCCGCGGGAGCGTGGCCCGCACTTTGTTGCGCTGCACTTCTTTCACCGTGTCCACCGGTACAATCCCCACGATCGCCGCGCCGCTCTCGGCCGCCTCCGCGAACACGCGTTCCAGCGTCTCATGCTCGATGAACGGCCGCACTGCGTCGTGTACCGCCACTAGGTCGGTGCCCTCGCCCAGCGTTGCCAGCGCGTGCTCCACTGACTGCTGCCGCGTCTCGCCGCCTTCCACCAACCGCACCGGCTTGCCAAAGGTCTCGCGCTTCAGCAAATCGCCGGCCCACTCCAGATCGTCCCCGCGCAGCGCCACCACGATATCCGTCACCGCGGAAGACGACGCGAATTTCCGGATGGTATGCAGCAGAATGGGCGACCCCTCCAGCAGCATGAACTGCTTCCGGCTGGTCCCCGCGCCCTCCGGCGTCGGTCTTCCCATGCGGGTGCCCAGACCAGCCGCCGGTATGATCACCGATACGCGCATGCCCGTCTACCCCGCTGCGGTTCCGCGCGCTTCCGCGGGCTGCGCCGGCGATGGTGCATGCTCTCTGCGATCATGCCGCTCCCCGTGTCCCCCGCCCGATTTTTCATGGACCGTGTGCACCCGGTCGTCAAAGCGTCCGAAAATCATTTTCCCCGCCGTGGTCTGCAGCACACTGGTCACCGCGATGTCGATGGTTCGCGAGATCATCTTCTTGGCGTTGTCCACCACCACCATGGTTCCATCGTCCAGGTAGGCCACGCCTTGGTTGTACTCTTTGCCTTCCTTCAGAATGAACACTCGCATGGTCTCGCCCGGCAGCACGATGGGCTTCAGCGCGTTCGCCAGCTCATTGATGTTCAGAACCTCCACGCCGTGCAATTGCGCCACTTTGTTCAAGTTGAAATCGTTGGTCACGATCTTGCATGTGTAGACCTTAGCCAGCTCGATCAACTTCATGTCCACATCTTGCACGTTCGGGAAGTCGTCTTCGAGAATCTGCACGTTGAGCTGCGGCATTTTCTGGATCTTCTGGAGAATGTCCAGCCCGCGGCGCCCCCGGTTGCGCTTCAGCGAATCGGCCGAATCGGCTACCAGCTGCAATTCGCGCAGAACGAACTGAGGAATCACGATGGTGCCGTCCAGGAACCCCGTCTCCGAAATATCCGCGATGCGGCCGTCGATAATGACGCTGGTATCCAGAATCTTGAAACCCTGCCCGGCATTCTGCTCGCCTCCGAACAGCCCGCCCAGCGCCCCCAGATTCAGCATCTCGCCCTTGCTCGCGCCTATCAGGAGTCCGAGATACGCCATCCATGCCAGCAGCGCGACCTCCAGAAATTGGATCGCGGCCACGCTCCCCGGAATTGCCCGGCCCAGAACCAAGGACACCAGAAACGCCCCCAGAATTCCCAGCAAGCCCCCCAGTACAGCCCCGATCAGCCGTTTCAGCGTAACTTTGCGGATTTGTATTTCGAGAAAGACAACCAGTATCCCAGCCAGCGCTCCCGCGCCGCCGTTGACCAGACCGTCTAGCGTCGGCAGCGGCCGCAAATACCACGCAGCCCCGCCCAACAGAATTATGAAGGCCAGCCGTATCAGCAATAGATTGTTCAATCTAGCACCTCTAGCTCACGTGCCCATAGAGTATACCATGCGCAAGCAGCTTTATCGGCACACGATTCCGCACCGGACGGATCTACGTTGAAAAGGGAGAAATACTCGGGCTACAGCGCCTTGGCGAGTTCTTCTGCAAACGCGCTTTGAGGACCCTGCTGGCCGTTCCCATTCGTGCGTTTGTGCTTTTTACCGCCGCGCTCCCGCCGGCGTTCCGGTGGTGCGGCGGTGGCGGCTGCTGGTCCGCCCGCGGCTTGGCTCGGGGCGCTGGGCCCCGCGCCCATGGGACGCGGACCATTCTGAGTCCTCGCCTTCGGCGGCTGCGCCTGGTTGGCTCGCAACATGCGATCCTCCAGCGGCGCGCGGTCGAAGCGGCGGATGATTGACTGCATCTCTTCGGTGTTCGGAGTATCGATGAACGCAAACCCTTTGGATTCCTGCGTTTCCGGGTTCCGGATCACCTTCACGTCGTCATACACCAGGTTTTCGGCGTTGAGCCAGGACTTGATATCGTCCTTCGTTACCCAGACCGGCAAATTTCCAAGGAAAACTGTGAAACTCATTCGTTTGTTGTTCTTAACTCCGTTGTTGGGTTGTACAGGAACTTGCCGCGAGGGTGCGATCCATGGGAAGCTCCTTTAACACCAGACGGCTGACACGCCGCTCCAACCCTGGCTGGTTAGAAATCAAATCATCGGTTACTGCCGCGTGGTTGCAAAACCCAAGACCGTTTGGCTGATGACCCATGGCAACGGCGGCCAAGCCGACGGTCGTTCGTACGTTTTAAACCACATGGCCAAGGAAGATTCCCTCTATGTTTTGGAGTATCCCGGTTATGGCCTCCGCCCCGGCGAGCCTTCCAAG
>JAYTVY010000386.1:0-2675 GCA_043743755.1 Bryobacterales bacterium
AAGGTACCAGCGGACAGCACAAAGAATGAACACCGGCTCGGTCTGCCGCCCCTTGAACATCGCCGGTCGAGGTGTCTTCTTCACGTTCTCTCCAGGCTACCAACACGCTCTACCAGACTTTGCAACACATCCGTCTCCAGTGACCCGTGCCGCAGGATGAGGACACGCGGCCTCATTGCAGGGCGTAGAGGCGGGTGTGGTCGATTTCACCTAGAAACCGCAGTCCCCAGGACTGTGGATCGGTTTCCATATCCTGAGCGCCTGGGAATGGCGGGGTGATTAGCAGGTGGGTGATCTGACGGCGCTTTAACTCCTGAATAGCCTGGCGGCGGAAATCCGGCATGGAGGATACATCGAATCGATCCGGAAAATCGGAGAGGGTTTTCCATGATCCTGAACTGTCCCGTCCTTCCAGCCGGAGGCGAAGAGCGGGCTGGTCGTGAGAGCAATCGACGGTGACACGATCGAACATCTCACTCGCGCCAAAATCAACTTCGATGCGCATGCCATTGTACATGGGTTGATGGCTTCGCCAGCGGGTCACCTGGTTGCGATCGAACGCATTGGCGATTTCGAATGGATTGGGTATGGCATTCAGCGACCATTGCGGGGATCGGATCAGCTCATAGCCGCCGTGGAAGGCATGGATCTCGCCAACACTCCACTGATCGGAGGAACTTTCTCCAAGCTGAACGATCCGAACGGCGCGCCTGGGTTGAGGCGGGATATCGAATGAAAACCGCCAGGACGGCTGAAAGGGCGGGAGCGACGGGATGGATAGAATGTCGATCGCAGTCAAGTTGAAAGTGGATTCGTAATAGACCAGCAGTTCTCGCGAAGTATAGGCCTGGGGTGCGTTCGCAAAACAGAGAATACGGCCATCCGGCGGCACGAGGCGGTCAACCATCCTGGAGATTCGATAGCCCGGGAGGCGGTAAGAAAGCGTGGAGTCTTCGCTTTCGATGCGCAGCGCTTGCTTGGGAAGAAAATGGCGGACTCGAAGCCCGCTATCGGAATAACTCTTGAGAACGGAGGGCCAACAGAGCAAGGCCTGCGCCATCATGATCAGCGGGAGAGCGAAGGGAATTCGTATCAGCGCGAGACCGATGGCGAGCGCAAGGAAAGGGATGGCGGGAAGAAGATAGCGGGTCTGGACGTTGATCCCGCAGACACCAAAAACAGCGGCGGTCAGGAGCAGATTCCTTCCAGCGCTGGAGCGGATCGCAAAGAGTGCGAGGGGGGCGAGCAGGAATGCGGGGCCCAAAATCGAGGCGGCGGGGCCGGCGCGATAAGTGGTGTCGAGAAACCGTTCTAAAGCGCCGTAGCCGGCGGGGTGTATCAGTTGCTGAACATAGTCATGCTCGAACCCTGCGCTTACGTACGGATTTGGAAACCACCGGTTCATGAGCGGCGAAACGGGATTGGAAACGATAATCCAGTTCTTGATCATCCACGGAGCAATCATGGCCGCGGCGCCGGAGCAAATTACCGCCGCCCGCCGGATGCCTGGGGCTTTCCAGAGCACAAACCCGAGCGCGTAGACGGCACTGACACCGGCGGTGTATTTGATGCCGTATGCGAAGCCCGCCAGCAGGCCGCTCACAATGAGCAGCGAGTCCTGGCGGGTTCGCACCCAAATCTGGATTGAGTAGAAGACGAAGAAGACCACGGAAGCTGCGGCGACATCGTTGTATGCCGTGGTTCCGTCAAAGCCGAACACGGGACTGGCGTAGACCAGAATCGCAGCGAAAATGCCGGCGCGGGGAAAATCGAAACGACGCGCGTACGCGAGGATTCCGAACACCAGCGCCAAGAAAAAAGCGAAGTGCACCAAGGCCGCCGCGGAGTGGCGTCCAAACGCGAACGCAAATACGAAGAGCATTTCGAGACCCTGCGAGAGATTAGCGTACATGCTGGATGTGATTCGTCCAAAGCCGTGCTGCCGCAGATACCGGGCAACGAGGCCAAGATGGTAACCGCTGCCGTCCGGACTATATTCCGGTCCCATGGCGTGCGACCAATACAATACCGTGTAGCCGATGAAGATCAACGCGAAGATCCATTTCAAGGCAACCGGCAAGGGAGGCAGCCAAAGGCGGTGAGGCTGCTTTTGCCGGATCGCGAAGGCAATCAGAAGAATACCCAGAGTCAAGAACAATCCTGGGCGTGCCTGGCCGATTGCAGCGAGGACGAACACGGCCATGCTCAGGCAGGCCGAGCCGGTGATGAATGCAAAGAGGGGGGCTTCTTCGGCGTACAGATCGAACCGGAGCCGAGCGAGCAATATCCGGCCGGCGGAGTAAGCGGCGGCAATCGTAAACGCGAACCCGAAAAGAATGCCTAACACGTCGCCTGGCATGGTTTACACTATTCCATTCTGTGTGGGATCTCCACCGGGGCTCGGACCAAGCATATAGATATAGCATCGCGGCACAAGCCAGCGATAGGCGTTTCCGGCGGGTTACCGGCGTACTAACTTTTCAACCGGTGTAACGCCCCAAGTGGGAGCCGCTAATGGCCAGAGGGGGGACTGTCGCGTCGCCGCCGAGGGTGAATTGGCATTTGACCAATGGGCAGTTCTGACGCTTTCGGCTGTAGGGGCGTGGGTCCTCGGCGAGGGCGACAATGTAGATGCCAAATTGTCAGATGCCGCAAGGCACACCGATTCTTTCTTA
>JAYTVY010000387.1:0-2455 GCA_043743755.1 Bryobacterales bacterium
CGCGGAAACCGCGCGTTCTCAGATCTGCATCCTCCACATGGACGGCGGCGAAGCGCAAACGCTCTCGCATCTCAAGAATGGCGTGAGTGTATTTCAGTGGTCGCCCGACGGGAGGCGTTTCGTCGCCGTAAGCCGCAGTGGCCCCAGCGATCAAGTAGAGCCTTCCGCCCGCAAAAGCGATGTGCGCCACTACACACACATCTCCTATAAATTCAATGACACTGGCTGGTTTGACGACAAGCGCAGCCACCTGTGGGTGATTGACGCCGGCAGCGGCAAGGATAAGCAAGTTACGTCCGGCGACAATTGGAATGACACCGATCCGCAATGGTCGCCCGACGGTACGCGCATCGCATTCGTGTCGGACCGCACCGGCAAGGAATACGACGGCAGCCACAACAAAGACGTCTGGGTGATCGGGTCCGATGGGCCGCTGACAAAAATCTCCGATCACACTTTCGACGATGACCTGCCGCGCTGGTCGCCCGATGGCGCGCGAATCTTGTTCGCCGGCCAGACCGCGCGCCGCCAGTTTCCGAAGCTTTACATCGCCCCCGCGAACGGTGGGGCGTCCAGCCTGGTAGCGGAGGATGTGGATCTCATTCCCACCGACCCGCACTGGGGTCCCGGTCCGAATGAAGTCCGCTTCGCCGCGGGCACGCGCGGCGAATCTCACGTATTTAGAATCGATCTCAATGCGCGCAAACTCTCGCGCGTTACTTCCGGAGCTCGCTCGGTACACGGTTTCGACATGAATGAGCGAGCGGGGATCATTACGTATGCGGCGAATGATTTCCAGCATCTCGACGATCTTTATGCCGCGTCGCTGGATGGCAGCGGCGAACGCCAGCTCACGCATCTAAACGCGAAGCTCGCCTCCGATATCGAACTCGCGCCGGTCCAACGCATTCCGTACAAGAGTACCGATGGACTGGAGATCGACGGTTTCCTGGTCAAGCCCGTGGGCTGGCAAGCGGGCAAGAAGTATCCGATGGTTCTCAGCATCCACGGCGGTCCGGCGGGAATGTACGGCGTCGATTGGAATCATGAGTTCCAGGTTTACGCGGCCAAAGGCTGGGCCGTTTTCTTCTGCAATCCGCGCGGTTCCACCGGATATGGCGAGAAGTTCGAACGCGGCATCGTCAACAACTGGGGCGTCATGGATTATCAGGACGTGACGGCTGGTGTCGACACAGTAATTAAGCAGAATCCCTGGATCGATACCGCGCACCTCGGCGTCACCGGCGGCAGCTATGGCGGCTATCTCACCAACTGGATTCTGGGACACACGAATCGATTTCAGGCCGCGGTCACGCTGCGCAGTGTTTCTAATTTCATCAGTGACGACGGCACCCGCGATGGCGCCTACGGCCACGAAGACGATTTCAAGGGCTTCCTGTTTGACGATTTCGATCAGTACTGGGACGCCTCTCCCTTGAAGTACGCCAAGAACGTCAAGACGCCGACGCTGATTTTGCACTCGGAGAACGATTTTCGCGTGCCGCTGGAGCAGGGCGAGCAGTGGTTCCGCGCGCTGAAGCATTATGGTGTCAACGCGGAGCTGGTGATCTTTCCGCGCGAGAATCATAACCTCACGCGCACCGGCGAACCCAGGCATCTGGTGGAGAGCCTCAACTGGCAGCTCTACTGGTTTGACCGGTTCCTCAACGGCAACCAGGACGCCAAACCTCCCGATTCGATTTAGCCGCGCCGCTCGACGAAGCGCAGTGAGGATTCGTTCATGCAGTAGCGCAAATTGGTCGGCGCCGGTCCGTCGTTGAAGACATGCCCCAGATGGGCGTCGCAGCGGCGGCAGAGCGCTTCCACGCGCTCGATCATCAGGCTGCGATCCGACCGCGTCCGGATGTTTTCCTCCGCGATGGGCGCCCAGAAACTCGGCCATCCCGTCCCGGAATCGAACTTCGTCTCCGAGCCAAATAGCGCAGTGCCGCAGCACACGCACCGGAAAATACCGGCCTGATGGAGCTGATAGTAAGTTCCGCTGTAGGGCGTGTCCGTGCTGCCGCGGCGCGCGACATAAAACTGGCTGGCACTCAGAAGCTTGCGCCACTCGGCGTCCGTGTGAATCACGCGCTTCACCACAATCGGTGCTTTCTTCTTCCCGTCGTCGCCGAATTCGACGATTGTGACCTCGGGCCCCGCGCTGGCCGCCGGGTCGTCGCCCTTGCGCGAAGACAGTGCCACCAGTCCCGCGAAAGCAAGCGGCGCAATCAGCAGCGCCCGCCGCCGCGTCAGTTGCTCCTTGATATTCCCCCACAAGGCCCCACCCCTTTCCGCGCCGCGCCCGTCAGGAAGTGTACCGGCTGCCGATCCTTCACGCCTTTTCGGGCCGCGCACGCTTGCTTACGGGTCCGTGAAATAATCGACCCAGCCGGATCTGATGATCGTCACAGATGGAAAAAGGAACGGAAGGATCGCGGTCGACTCGTTTTTC
>JAYTVY010000388.1:0-4414 GCA_043743755.1 Bryobacterales bacterium
ACGATGGCGTTGATGTCGCCGTCGAAATACGAATCCTCGAACAGCTGCGTAGCCTTGTGAGCCAGCCCGGTGAAGCCGAATTCGGCATTGGGAGCGAACTTCTGTTCGCAAAAGCGGCTGAAAAAAGCGGCCGATGCGGCTCCGTCGAAACAATGATCGTGATAGAGGATTCTCACTCGCATGGAAAACCCTCCAGCTTGCAACAATTCATGGGGAAAAAGCAAGTCGGGCCGGCGAGCCGTCCGCTACTGGAGATTGAATTCAGTCCGGATAACGTCCAGGTTCTTCTGCGCCAGGGACTGGTATGGCCCGTTGATACTCAGGCACAGCTTGTTGAATCGCAGAGCTTCCTGGATGTGCGCGCGGTCGCGCAGTTCGCTGCCCAGCGCGTAATTGTCGTAGCCCAGGTAATACCACGCAGCCGCCTGCAGTGACCGGTCATGCAGATACGGCAGCGCGGACCTCAGGTACCGGTCCGACAGCGCGTAGCTCCCCTGCTTGGCGTTCACTACTCCCGCCATCCAGTTCGCCGCTCCCAGATATTGCCGCCTCTTCTGTTCCCAGGCGTCGCTGGTCATGCTTTCAGGTTTGGACTTCTGCTGCATGATCCGGATCACACGCAGCGAATACGCCAATACCCTGCTGAGTTCGCTCTCGCGGCCCATGTGATACTCGGCCACGGTGAGCAGGTAATCTTCATTGTCGGGATCGTTCGCCAGCCCCTTCTCGGCCGCCGGCATGGAGATCTCGCCGCCGGCGATCACCTGTCCCGCGTGCGCGTAATCGCCCTTCGCGGTGCTCAGGTATTTGCTGCGGGGATTACGGCTCTCCAGGTCATGGATCAGCTGCGACTTCGCCTGCTGATTCGGCGAGTGCGCGGACAGCGAATACAGCGTGTATTCGGAATACGTCATGAGATCGCGCGCAAAGTCGGTCTGATGTTTCCAGTCCGGGACGTCATAGGGGTCGGAAGGCTTGGGCGTCTGGGCCACCTTAGCCGCCGCATCCCAGGCCTGCTTCGCATAGCGCGCCGTGGCTTCGGAATCGTTCTTCCCTTCCACTGCCCGCAGTGCATAATTGAGCGCGTCCAGATCCTGCGGATCGATGGCCAGCAGCTTCTCGGCCGTCGCCAGGACCTTTGCGGATTCGCCCGCGCCCGCCGCATAAAGCGGCAGCATCTGTTCGTAGACCCAGGCTATGGAAACGGTTTTCGGATACGCCGCGGCGTACTTCTCCAGCAACGCCAGCTTGCGCGGAGCCGTCGGCTCCTGCCGGATGCGCTGCAGCAGGATGCCGTCGTCGGATTCCGGATCTACATCGAGTTTGTGCCGGTCGGCAGCCAAACCCGCGACGGAAAGCAGCGCCAGCATGGCGGCCAGCCGGACCCCCAAAGCGGCAGTCCGTGGACACGAATCCATATAGACCATGTCGGATATTCGGAGGGAGAACTTTAGGATTTGTTAGCCCGGCGCGGCATGGTAAAATCGCGGGCGGCCACTAAGGTCATATGATCATTCCAAATACCTACATGGCAGCACTGCTGCTTACCGTCCTGACCATGCTCTGCTGGGGGTCCTGGGCCAATACCTTTAAGCTCACCGGGAAATGGCGCTTCGAGCTCTTTTATTACGACTATTCCCTGGGCGTTCTCATCGCCGCCATCGTCGCCGCATTCACCTTCGGCTCCATGGGCGACAGCCTCTCCTTCTCCGATAATCTGGCCATCGCCGGCAAGCGAAACATGGCCTATGGGCTGGCCGCCGGAGCCGTCTTCAATCTCGCCAACATGCTCCTCGTCGCCGCCATTTCGATATCCGGGCTGGCGGTGGCGTTTCCCATCGGAATCGGACTGGCGCTGGTGGTGGGCGTCATCTGGAGCTATGCTCTGAATCCACAAGGGAGTCCCCATTTGCTCGGGGCCGGCGTCGCGATTATCGTAGTAGCCATCCTCTTCGACGCGCTGGCGTACAAAGCTTACGCCCGCCAGAAAGCCGGCGCAACTTCCACCGGCAAACGCAAGCCGTCCTCCAAACGCGCCTGGAAGGGCATCATCTTGAGCCTCGTCAGCGGCGCCCTGATGGGCTCCTTCTACCCGCTGGTTGAAATGGGCAAGGGCGGCGGCATCGAGAATTCCGGCCTGGGACCCTATTCCATCGCTTTCCTCTTCGCCATCGGCGTGTTCCTGACCACTTTCATCTTCAACCTCTACTTTCTGAATTTGCCGGTGGAGGGCGAGTCCATTTCGATGCTCGCTTATTTCCAGGGCAAGCTGAAGCAGCACCTGTGGGGCATTTTCGGAGGCATCGTCTGGTGCGCCGGGACCATCGCCAATTTCGCGGCCGCCAGCGCTCCCAAGGAAGTGCAGGTGGGCCCTGCCATCAGTTATGGCATGGGCCAGGGAGCCGCCCTGGTAAGCGCCCTGTGGGGCTTGCTGGTCTGGCGCGAATTCGCCGGCGGCGGCTCCAAGGTGAAACTCTACCTCGCGTTAATGATCGGCTTCTTCGTGCTCGGCCTGGTGCTCCTCTCCCTCGCCCCCCTCTACGCCACCTGACCAATAACCTCACCGCGCCCCCGTATAACCTCAACCCTTCTCACACCCGCGCCCTTCCGTATACCCTCCACTCCTCGCACACCCTCGCTAACCCCACCGACAGCCGGATCGGTGCCGCGCCCGTAAGGAAGCGTAACGCCACCCCCACCCACACCCCCGCCCGCTACACTAAAAGTCGAAAGGATCACCCCGTGCTAGTAGTCATGCGCGCCCACGCCACCGGCGACCAGATCGCGGCCGTGTGCGAAAGAATCGAGAGCCTCGGCTTCCGCCCCCATGTGATGCCCGGCGCCGAGCGGACCGCCATCGGAATCACCGGCAACCACGGACCCGTCGAGTCCGCCGAGTTCGAATCCCTCCCCGGCGTTTCCGAAGCGATCCCCGTTTCCAAACCCTACAAGCTGGTCAGCCGTGAAGTGAAGCCCGATAACACCGTGGTCCGCATCGCGGGCGTCGATATCGGCGGCGGCCACCTCGTCCTCTGCGGCGGACCCTGTTCAGTCGAAAGCCGCGAACAGATTCTCGCGTCCGCTCACGCCGTCAAAAACGCCGGCGGGGAGCTTCTGCGCGGTGGAGCCTACAAACCCCGCACATCGCCGTATGCCTTCCAGGGGATGGGCGAACCCGGCTTGAAGTTGCTGGCCGAAGCCCGCGCCGAGACCGGCCTGGGAATCGTCACCGAAGCCGTCGACGTCGAAACTTTTGACTTGGTGGAGCAATACGCCGACTGCATCCAGATCGGCGCGCGCAACATGCAGAATTTCTCCTTGCTCCGCCGCGCCGGACGCGCCCGCCTGCCGGTGATCCTGAAACGCGGCATGTCCGCCACGCTCGAAGAATTCCTGATGGCCGCCGAATACATTATGTCCGAAGGCAATTATCAGGTGGTGCTGTGCGAGCGCGGTGTCCGTACCTTCGCCGACCATACCCGCAATACCCTCGATCTGAGCGTGGTGCCGGCCGTGCAGAAGCTCAGCCACCTTCCCATCATTGTGGATCCTAGCCACGGCACCGGCAAACGCGACAAGGTGCATCCCATGGCGCTGGCCGCCGTGGCCGCCGGAGCGTCCGGACTGCTGGTGGAAGTGCATCCCAATCCCGACCGTGCGCTCTCCGATGGCTACCAGTCGCTGTTCCCGGATCAGTTCCGCGAGCTCGCCGAAGAGTGTCGCGCCATTGCCGGCCTGTTGTCGCAACGCCGCGCTCTAGCCGCCAATCGGCAATCGGCGCTTCCGGCGTAGTTCAGGCGGCTTCGCGTTCGGCCAGCGCGCTGCTTACCTTCGCAACCCGCACGGACTTCGCGATCCCCAAGAATCGCAGCGCCTTCAGCGTCAACCAGGAAGGATCGAACTCATACCACGCTAGGCCATGCCGCGCCGACGTAGGATGCGCGTGATGATTATTGTGCCAGCCCTCGCCGAACGTGATCAGCGCTACCCACCAGTTGTTGCGGCTGTCGTCGCGGGTGTTGAACCGGCGTTTGCCCCACAGGTGCGTCGCGGAATTAACCAGCCATGTAGCATGCAGACCGAACACCACCCGGAAGCAGACTCCCCACAGAAACATTGGCAGCCCGCCGATAGCCAGCAGTATCACGCTCACCAGCGCCAGCGGCGCCCAGTGATAATCGTTGAGCCACACGTAGAAGCGGTCCTTCGCCAGATCCGGCGCGTACTTGGCCATCTTCTTGGTGTTGCTGTGGTTGGACTCGCCGTAGAGAATCCAGCCGGCATGCGCCCACCACGCCCCGTCGCGAGGAGAATGCGGATCGCCCAGTACATCGGCCTTCTGATGGTGGATGCGATGCGTGGCTACCCAGAAAATGGGCCCGCCTTCCAGCGTCATTGCGCCGCACACCGCAAA
>JAYTVY010000389.1:0-3799 GCA_043743755.1 Bryobacterales bacterium
TCGCCTCGGAGCTGCAGCGCAATCCCACCGAAGCTGAGATTGCCACCAAGTTAGGCGTCGCGGTCGACCGGTGGCGTCAAATGATGCTCGACTTGCGCAACGTAGGTCTCATCTCGGCGTCCACGCGTACGAACGATCAGGAAGATCTTCCAGCACCCGATTTTCCCAGCAAGCCCGAAACACAGCCCGACAACATGTGCGCCCGCGAGCAAATGCGCTCCGCTCTCACTGTCGCCATGAAGACGCTGCCGGACCGCTACCAGAAAGTAGTGGTGCTCTATTACACCAATGAGATGACCATGAAGGAAATCGGCGGCGTGCTCGGCATCAACGAAAGCCGCGTTTCGCAGATTCACAAGTCGGCGCTCGAGAAGATGCAGGTTGCGCTGCAATCCACCGGAATCAGCTCCAGCGCTGCGTTCTAAAAAACCTTAACGGTGTACGGCATCACTTGCAGGTAGCCGCCCTGCTTCCACGCTCCGGCGGGGACCCCGCCCAGCAGTGAACCGATCTTGGCGGTTAGCGCGGCGTCCATGGCGGCGTTTTCGTCTGAACGGCTGCTGAGCAGCATCTCGAGCAGGCTCCGCTTCTGAGGGAAGGGAACCAGCGTGATCTTCTCAGTGGCGCTCATGCCGGCCTTCTTGCGGATCAGTTCCACCGCTTTATCCAGACCGCCCAGCTCATCCACCAGTCCGTTTCCTTTCGCTTCCGCGCCGAGCCACACACGGCCTTGCGCGAGCGGTTCAATATCGGCAACTTGTTTATGGCGGCCGTCGGCAACGCGCTTCAGGAAGCCCTGGTAGATCTGGTCCACATGGTCGCGCAGTTTGGCTTGCTCGGCGGGTGTGAGGGGCTCGTAATCGGAATCGAGCCCCGCCATTTTGCCGCGGCTTAGGGGCTGCTTGACGATGCCGATCTTGTCATAGAGGCCCTTTAAGTTGATCTTCGCGAAGATCACCCCGATGGAGCCGGTCAGCGTATTGGGGTAAGCGACGATGGGGTCGCCGGTCATGGAAATGAAGTATCCGCCCGACGCCGCCAGATCCCCCATGGAGATCACCACGGGTTTCTTGCGGCTCAGATTCCTGACCTCGTGCAGGATCTCATCGGAAGCCACCGCGTCGCCGCCCGGGGAATCCACGCGGACAATCGCGCCCTTGATGGATGAATCATTGGCCACCTGTTTCAGCAGTTTTGTAAATCCGCCGGAGGTGATTCCCGAATCGCCCCCGAACCCCGGATTATCGCGGCCGCGCGTAATCGCGCCTTCACCCACAATCAGCGCTATCCGCTTGCCCCCCGCCAGCGATGGAACGGACGCCTTCAGGTAAGCCCGGTTTGAAATGCGCTTCAAGTCGCCGCGGTTCAGACGCTGCTTGAGATCTTCCGCGGCCTGATCCTCGAAGCCCAGCGAGTCCACCAGCCCGCGCGACAAGGCGTCGTGCCCCATAAACGGCCCGTTGTCGATGGTTTCCCGAACTTCCTCCGCCGATTTCTTGCGGCCGGAGGCGACGGTGTTCACCAGGTCGCCGTAATAGCGGTCCAGAATATCGTTCAGGACTTCGCGGGTTTCCGGCGTCATGGAGGTCTGCGTCAGCAGGTCGCCGGCATCTTTGTATTTGCCGGCATGGATCACGTCGAACTTCACGCCCAGTTTGTCCAGCGTGTTCTTGACGAACAGCGCCTCCACGCGGAGGCCCTTGACATCCAGCGTGTCCTCGGACGACATGTAGATCTTGTCGGCCGCGGTAGCCAGATAGTATTCGCGCGTGCCGGGAGCGCGCAGGTAGGCCACCAGCGGCTTGCCGGATTTCTTGAACTCGATCAGCTCGGCGCGGATCTCTTCCAGGCGCGCCCAACCCACGCCCACGCCGGCCGGCTCAAACAGTACGGCTTTGATGCGCGGATCGACTGCCGCCTTGCGCAGCGTTTCCCAGACTTGCAGTATGGTGATGGGACTCTGGTCTTCAAACGCCGGGAACGGGATATCGGGCGACGGCTTTTCCGGAACCGGGCCTTCGAGTTTCAAGACCAGCGTGGATCCGTCCGCCACCGTAACCGGGCGATCGCCGAAGGATGCCGCCACGCGCGCGACGATGAAAAAGAAAACTACGGCCGTTAAACCCGCGACGGCGAATCCAACCAGCACACCCAGCAGGAATTTCTTCATTGTTTGTCCCTTTACTCAAGCGCAGTTGAGGATGAGATCCACGCGCCGGCTAACGTCGCGCAGGTACTCCGCGCCGCCGCCGTCCAGCTCCACCGTCGCCGAGCCGCGATATCCGATTTCAGCCAGCGCGCGGTAGACTTCCTTCCAGTCGATCTCGCCTTCGCGCAGCATCACCCAACTCGCCACGCGCTTCTTCAATTCCGGATTCTGGCGGAACGTGAAATCCTTCAAGTGCAGCTTGACGATGCGGCTCCCCAGCGTCCTGATCCAGTCTTGAGGATATCCGGTGAGCACCACGTTGCCTACATCGAAGTAGGCCCGCACCCAGGGGCTCTCGAACTGGTCCACATAGGCGGCGAACTCGAGTGGGCTGAGCAGAAACTTATTCCACACCTCCTCCACCGCCAGGATCACTTTAACCTCTTCGGCAAGCGGAATCAGTTTTCGAATCTGCCCTTGCGACCGTTCCCAGGCCTGCTTGTAAGTGGTGCCCGCGTTCACAACCGCCGGGACAATCAGCACGGTATCGGAGCCCCACCGGCTGGCATTCTTCAGGCTGGTGCGAATGCCCTGGACGCTTTTCGCGACCACTTCGGGATCGGGAGAGGACAGGGGATAGCTCCAGTGATCGCGATTCATCACGGAATGGATGCGGACGCCGGCTTTGCGGGCGGCATCCAGCATGCGCTGCGCTTCGTCATCGTCGTCCACGGTGCCGCACTCCACCTCGGAAAATCCTGTATCGTGCGCCAGCGCGAAGCGCTGCTCCACGGTAAGGTCCTTAGGAAGCATGCTGTACAGGACAGCCTTGCGAATGGGCAGACGGGGAGTCTCCTCGGAGCGGAGAACGGAGGGAAGCAGGGTAGCGGCGCCAATTCCGGATAGCCAGGCTCTGCGTGTCGAGTGCACGACACGATTTTACATCGCCGGGAGCGTGGCTATGCCAGGTTGGGGATTTTGATGATCTTTTTCTGGATGGCGTACTGCACAAGCTGGGCTTTGTTGTGGATGTCCAGTTTGCGCATCAGGTTGAACTTGTGGGCTTCCACGGTTTTGACGCTGAGGTTGAGGTCACAGGCGATCTCTTTGACGGAGTTGCCTTCGGCCAGCATCTTGAGCACTTCCCGTTCACGCGTGGTGAGGGTTGCGAAGCGGGGCAGGCGGTTCGCGGATTTGATCCGCGACCGGAAATCGTCCACCAGCTGGGAGAGCATGCGGGGGCTGAGATAGCTGCCTCCGCGGCAAATATCGCGTACGGCGGCCACTAGCTGAGCGGAGGGACTATCCTTCAGCACGTATCCACTGGCGCCGACTTCCATGCCTTCCACCAGGTAATCTTCGTCGTCATACATGGTGAGGAAGAGAACTTTGGTTTCGGGACGGTTCTTCTTGATTTGCCGAGTCGACTCGAAGCTGCTCAAGCCGGGCATGCCGATGTCCATCAGGACAACATCGGGCCGCACTTCCGCGGCTTTTTCGACGGCGTCTCCGCCGTTGGGGGCTTCGCCAACCACTTCCATGTCCGGCTCCGCGGAGATCAGGGTTCTGATGCCCTGCCGGAACAGCGTGTGGTCGTCCGCCAACATAATTCGAATCTTAGCCATAACGTTTGCCCGACTCCCTAGCCAG
>JAYTVY010000390.1:0-3728 GCA_043743755.1 Bryobacterales bacterium
AATCTTATCCGTAAGCGCGTTAAGGGCTTGGACCAGTTCGTCTTCATGGGTGATCCCAACCTCGTCCTTCACCAACTTAAAGAAGGCGGTGACGTCTTCGACGCTGATCGGGGCGAGTTGACCAGGGTTCCCTGGGTGAGGTGGGTTGAAGATATTGGCTACCGATGGATCTATCGGACCCAGGCACCCCATTTTGTGCATGACAATCTCATTGGCGCCGAGGGCGATTAGCGTGGCGGCACTAAATGCTTGATGCGGAACTAGAACGGCAAGATGCTGGGTGTACTGCCGAATCAGGCTGACAATACGCCAGGGGACTGTACCGGACCCGCCGTTGCTGTGAATGAACAGGTCCACACCGTTCTTCGCCAACTCTCGACCGCTTTCAAGATGATCGGAGATGAGTCTGAAGGCGTCGTCGCCGATTTGAATTTCATGACCGGCGCGCGTGGATGTGATGTAGGCAATCAGCAGCCTGTTATCTCTGGCTGTCTGCAACTTTTCAATCAGCGCCTTCCGCGTCTCGCGTGGCATCCGGTTACTGCTCTCCAAAAATCCTTCAGGCTGGATAATCCATTACGCTTCGCTTGGACTTGATCCCTGAGAAGCTAGTGGTGGCATACTGGATTTCGTCTCAACCGACTTTCAGCGCACTACCTCCGGTTGCAATGGTAAAAAACGTGCTATAGTAAAACTGTTGTAGGCCTATCCCTCCTGTTCGTATCTTCCGGTTTAGCCCTGCCTCCGATTTTCCAAACTGAATGAAAACTTTTTCTGAATTACCACTCTGCGCGGTTCTCCAAGAGAATCTCGCCAAGAATCAATTCGTCACGCCCACCCCCGTACAGGCGCAAGCGATCCCCATGGCCTTGTCAGGCCGGGATGTCCTCGCAACCGCCCAGACCGGGACCGGGAAGACGCTCGCTTTTCTGCTGCCCATCCTGGAACGCCTCCGAACGGCGCGCACCAAGAACGTACAGGCTGTCGTGCTGGTCCCAACGCGGGAACTGGCCAGCCAGGTGATGGACACATTTCACAAAATGCGCCCCAAGACCGGAGTCAACGGCGCACTCGTCGTCGGCGGCCTCTCGGAACGGCCGCAACTTCAGGACATCCGGCGCGGCGCACAACTCATCGTCGCGACGCCGGGACGGCTGGAGGATTTTCTCCGCCGCAAGCTGGTGCAACTGGGGTCCGTCCAGGTGTTGGTTCTGGACGAAGCCGACCGCATGCTCGACATGGGCTTTCAGCCGGCCATCCAGGCCATTCTGGGGCACCTCCCCAATGTTCGCCAGAACATGTTCTTTTCCGCCACCCTGGAACATTCGGTGGCGCACCTGGTGCAGCGTCATCTGCGCAATCCCGCGGTGGTGGAGATTGGCTCCAACAAGAAACCGGTATCCAGCGTGAAGCTGCAGCTATTCGAAGTTGCCGCCGATCAGAAGCTCGGCCTGCTGCGCGAATTGATCGCGCAAGAGCGGGGCAGCTTCCTGGTCTTTTCGCGTACCCGGCATGGTACGGAAAAGCTAGCCAAGCGCCTCAACATGGCGGGTTACGACGCCGCCCAGATCCACGGCGACCGCAGCCAATCCCAGCGCACCGCTGCGCTCAAGGGATTTCAGGACGGCCGCTATCGCATCCTGGTGGCCACCGACATCGCCGCGCGCGGCATTCACGTGGATAACATCGCGCACGTCGTGAATTTCGATCTGCCGAAGATTCCCGAGGACTTCATCCATCGCGTGGGCCGCACCGGCCGCGCGGATTCGCGCGGTGTGGCGTCCACCTTCGCCACTCGCGAAGAACGCGGCGACGTCCGCAAGATCGAGCGGGCGCTCCAGATCAAGCTGCAAGTCTGTACCGCCTGAATCCGTTGTAATATTCGGATTAGTGAGACTGCTCGCGATTAGTTTGTTCGGCGCGGCCCTCCTGTCCGCGCAGGAATTCGAGGTGCGCGCGGATCAAGTCTGGACCGATACCGGCATCAGCGTCCCGGCCGGTTCGCGCCTCGCCATCTCAGCCACCGGCACTTTGCAATATGAGCCCGGCAAGCCTTCGGGTCCGGAAGGACTGCCGCGCGGCTGGAAAGACTTGCTGCGCGCGCTTCCGGCCAATGACACCGGACGGGGAGCCTTGCTGGCCCGCATCGGAAACGACGACGCGGCGCAGGCGTTCGTGATTGGGCCCTCTCGTGAAATAATGGCCGGCCGCGGCGGGCGATTGTTCCTCGGAGTCAACCAGACGGCCAGTGAGACCGCCGAAGGCAGCTATCACGTCACCGTGCGGGTGACCAAGCCAACCGGCGACGGTTCTATCAGGCCGGTGGATGGACTCACTCCGCGATTCGTAAATAGCCTCCCGCGGCGCGTGGAAGACGCCACCGGAAATCCCGGCGACGTGGTGAACTTCATCCTGATCGGCAGCGAGCAGCGGGTATTCGAAGCGCTGGAAGCCGCCGGCTGGGTGCGCGTCGACCGCACCAAGTCGGACGCGGTGCTCCACGCCATTTTGTCGTCCATCTCGAAACAAGCCTACACGCAGTTGCCGATGAGCGAACTGTACCTGTTCGGACGTCCCCAGGACTATGGGTACGCGCATGCCGAGCCATTCGCGGTGGCGGCCCGGCGTCATCACTTTCGCATCTGGAAAGCGCCCGGCGATTTTCATGGTCAGACCGTGTGGGCGGGAGCCGCGACGCACGACACCGGGTTTGACAAAGACTCGCGCAATGGGAAGCTGACGCATAAGATCGACCCGCAAATCGACGGCGAGCGCAAGTACCTGGAAGACAGCCTCACCGGCACCGGTCTTGTGAGCGGCCTGAGTTATCTGCGCCCCACCGGCGCCGTGGAGGACGCGCGTACCGCCACTGGCGAGGCATTTCACAGTGACGGCAGAGTGGCGGTGATCGCGCTCGCGGACAATTCGAAGGACCAGGCACGGAAATTCGCCGAGGTGTTCTGCTCGGTTCTGGAGCGCGAGCATCCGGACACCGGTGAATGGGGGCCGTGCGGCCAATACCTGGACGGCGGACTGGGCGGCGCTGGCCGCACGCTGCCGCCTTCCACCGCATGGGGAAAGTATCGACTACTCATCGTCCCGGGAGTTTTCAGCGTTTGCATCGCCGGAACGCCTGCCTATCGGGAAGGTCTGAAGCATTTGAAAGATGCGCACGGCATGACCGTCGAATTACTCACCGTCCCAAATGACAGCTCGGAAAACAATGGACGGACGGTGGCGCGTTACCTGCGCGAACACGCACGCGATGACGCTCGCAAATACATCGTCGTCGGCTACAGCAAAGGCGCACCCGACGTGCTCACCGCCCTGGTGCAAGATCCGGAAGCCGCGCGCGCGGTGGCGGCATTCGTTTCCGTGGCGGGAGCGGTGGGTGGAAGTCCTGTCGCGGACGCGCTTCCAGGTCAGGTCAACCAGTGGATGGGTGCGCTCAACCTGGGCGGATCGTGCGAGGGAGATCTGTCCGCGGCTTTCAGAAGTCTGCGGCGTGACGTGCGCCAGGCATTCCTGATGGCCCATCCAGACGCCGTGGTTCCTTCCTATTCAATTTCCGCGGTTTCGGACCGATCCACCACCTCGAAGATGCTCCTGGAGAGCTGGCAGCTTCTATCCGTCTTCGACAAGCGCGAGGATGGCCAGTTGGTGCAAGGCGATACTCTTCTTCCCGGCACGACGTTCCTGGGAACCGCCAAAGCCGATCACTTCGCTGT